>JAZQSN010000012.1:0-60493 GCA_045630065.1 Alistipes sp. | reverse complement strand
CTTTTGATGATATTATCGAGCCGGGTGCAGCATTGATGCTTAATGATGCTAATTACTACCACGAGAATACTCTTACTCCTGTAAACGCAGAGGGTTGGTACAACGATGTATACACTGTTACTGGTGCAGAGGGTTATGCTGGTACAGCAACTCAGTCACCTCAGCTTATTGTAGCTGCTCAGCTCGTAAACGCTAAGGGTGAGGCTAAGGAGTTCGGTACATGGTATGGTAAGACTTATGAGAAAGTTGATGGCCTCAAGGCTGCTATGATCAACAACGCTGCTAAGCAGATTTTCGTAGTTGAGTCTACATCTGATACAGAGACTGTATACCGCGGTATCACTACTGATGATGTTAACTTCGATCAGGTTGACGATCAGACTTCATACGAGGCTACTGACTGGAACGGCGATTTCCGCCACGAGGTACGTGTAAAGGCTATCGATGGTGAGAAGTATTTCGATGCTGAGGGTAAGGCTATGGAGGTTAAGGATGTAAACGCTATCCTCGCAAAGACTGAGCCCGCTATGATCTGGACTTCAGGTTACACTTACTACTATACTTTGATTAAGCACTATATGGCTGGTAATACTCAGTTGTACGGTATGGTACGTAACCACGTTTACGATGTAAACATCACTGGCGTAACAGGTTTCGGTACTCCCGTTTACGATCCTACACAGATCATCGTTCCCGAGCCTCCCAAGGAGCAGGATGGTTTCAGCCTTGCTGCTGAGATTAAGGTTCTTTCTTGGGCTGTTGTTGACAACAACGTTGAGCTTGGCAACTAATCAGACTCTTCTTTAGAAAGAGATATTTTCCTATAAGGGCTTGATCGCCCTTATAGGAGCAAGAAAACCCAACGTAGGGTTTAATTTAAGGATAATAAGAATAAAATTTAGTGATATGAGTGCCAAAACCCAACTCAAAAAGTACCTTTCATTATTGCTGGCAGCTATTACGCTGGTATCGTGCAATAATATCTATGATGATTATTCTGACTGTACAATGTTGTGTCAGATTAAGTTCAAGTATGATATGAATATGAAGTTTGCAGATGCGTTTGCAAACTCGGTAAATCACGTCGTGCTGTGTGTCTACGATGCTAACACCGGAAAACTTGTGCATAAGCAAGTCGAGAGCGGTGCAGCATTGGCACAGGAGGGCTATGCTATGGAGCTTACTACCCTCAGCAAGGGCACATACGATTTGATTGCGTGGTGTGGCGACGGCCTTTTGGAGGGTAATTTCGAGGTGCCCGAGCAGATTGTAGGCTCTTCGGATATGACAGACTTTACTTGTACGCTCGTTCGCGAGGATGGCGGCAAGGTAACCAAGGACATCAAGCAGTTGTTCCACGGTATGAAGCGTATGACAATCAACCAGACTTATGGTGTTCACACCGAGACTATGTCGCTCACAAAGGATACCAACAACGTGCGCGTGATTTTGCAGCACTTGTCTGGTGTTGACGTTGATAAGGATTTGTTCCGCTTCGAGATTACCGACGTGAACGGTGCGTTGGATTACGACAACTCGTTGATGCAGGATGAGATGCTTACATACAGCCCCTGGAGCGTAGTAGCAGGTTCGGCTGGCGTAGGTAGCGGCGATATTTACTCAGTATCTCGCGCTCAGACATCGGTAAGTGTGGCTTTGGCTGAGTTTACCGTAAGCCGTTTGATGACTACAACCAATCCTATCCTCTCGATCTACAATGTCGAGGATAACGACCGTCTCGTGCTCTCGATTCCTTTGAAGGATTACGCATTGCTCGTGAAGGGTAACTACAACCGTCAGATGGATGATCAGGAGTACTTGGACCGCCAGGATGAGTATAACCTCACATTCTTCCTCGATGAGTTTGGTAACTGGGCAACAAGCATGATTATTATCAACTCTTGGAGTGTGGTATTGAATCAATCAGAGATTTAATCCTTAAAATTACTGGGAATGAAAGTTAATCTATCATATATAGTACTCTGTATGCTGCTCATGCCATTGTTGTTCAGCTCTTGCGGAACAGACAATGTGGATCGTGTGGCAGACACGGATCCTGTATTGGTGACGTTCGCGCTGGATGTGGAAACACCCAGTGTGACCAGAGCCGAGAACGACAAGTGGGGTAGTGGTTATCCCAGCATTGTCGGTACAGGCATTGAGAATAACATTAACACATCAAGCCTTATTGTGTTGGTGTATGATCCCACCAACAATTCGTTTGTTACCGAGTTGCCTATTTTGCAGTACGGTAGTGGCGACTCGAATCTGACCTTTACTTGTGCGTTGCCCGAGGAGGTTAAGGCTGGCAAAGCGTACCGATATATGGTGTTGGCAAATTGCACAACCAAGAACTATGGTATCAGCTACGCAAATGGCGCACCCAGCTTGGAGAAGTTGATCTTCGAGACTCCTTTCACCGAGACAATTCCTATGTGGGGTGTTACAACCTACTCGTTCGCCGATAAGGCTTCAAAGAATAACAAGATCAGCGTTAGTTTGTTGCGTGCTGCGGCAAAGATTGGTGTGAAGCTTTCTGACGCACTGCTTGCTGAGGGTTACAGCATCACAGGCTTGAAGTTGAACTACGCAAATAGAAATGGTTTCAGCGTTCCGGCAGATTGGAATACAGCCTCTTCGACAGAAAATATGACTCTCGGTGGAGTATTCCGTCCTAACGCAACAGCCCTGCTGAAGGATATCAACGCCAAGTGGATGAGCACTAACACGGGTGCTTACTTCATCTACGTCCCCGAGACTGAAAACGATTGCGCTGATTTTGTTCCTGAGAACGTCGAGGATCCCAGCGACCTTGCTGTGGCTGTTACACTCAAGAAGGTGGATGGCGACTACGAGGAGACAATTGAGTTCCCCTACGCCAATGGTATCCGTTTCCGCTACTACTCTGGCGGTCAGCCTACAGGCGAGAAGTTCGATATCGTGAGAAATCACTTCTACAATTATACTATTAAGGAGATCAACCTCGGTTTGAAGATGAACCTCGAGGTAGCCGATTGGGTGGATGCTCCCGAATGGAATCTCGATTTCTCGGCTCCCGTGAATTCCAATCTTTTGGTCGAGCCTCGCGAAAATGCTGCGGCTCCTACTGCAATGCCCACTATGCGCTTCGATAATAGCGACGCACAGGGCGAGGCTGGTGCTTTCGTTGGCTACTTTAGAATGGAGTCGCCCGAGGGTTCTTCGTGGAAGCCCACTTTGGACAACGCAAGCTCTACCGACTACGAGGTGCGTGTATATGCATCTGATGGTATCGATCAAGACAATGATGGTCAGCACGAGTACGATGTTTTGGTTACAACGCCCAGCATCCCTGCCGAGAAGGATAAGTTCTACAAGATTGTAGTTGTGCCTTTGGACCCCAATAACGTCGATAATGTTATTCGTCTTGGTTTGACCCACACGGCTAGTTGGAATGCCGAGGCTAATCCTTTGCTGATTATCAACAAGGGTGGCGATAATTTCAACGGTTTGTACTATCCCGACACCAACGATAATCCCGACGATGACGATGTTCATTGGATCAAGATTAAGCAGGTTGGCTCTAACTAGTACCCCCAATTGTAAAAACCAAAAGAAGCACTATTATACAGATACAGATAATAAAAGCTTTAGTTATCTATGAGAAAGTATTTTTCTATCATATTAGGATCACTCTTGCTCTCGATGGTTGCTTGTACTAGCAACGTCGATGAGATTGATCCTATCGCTACCGATCCCGATTATATCGTTCTCTCAGCCAAGGCTCTGGGCGTTACTCGTTCTGCCGACACCGACGTGGAGTCTACATTGGCTAAGATCGATGTCTACGTTATGGACGCCAATTTCAACGTCATCCATAGCGAGCGTATCACCCCTGCGTCGCCTGTTGTTGGCCAGGGCCAGTTTGTGATGAAGAAGAAGCGTGCGTCGTTTAGCGAGGGCGCTGGCTACTATGTCTATATGATTGCCAACTCTACTTCTGCCACTTTGCCTCAGGCTAACACTTGGGACGATCTTCTCGAGCTCACTCAGGAGGATAAGAACATCCACCTCACCGGTATGTCACACGTTCAGGATGTTGACGCTCCCGACTACTTCTTGATGGATGGCTTTGCTTATCTGTCAAGCGAGGCAACTACCAGTGCGCCTAAGACTATGGCGCCCATCATCATCAACGATGGCGACAAGACTAAGAAGGTTGAGCTCAGCGGTACACTCTATCGTGCTGCTGCCAAGTTTATTCTTAACATTTCTCAGGGCGAGAGCGTCGAGTTCAAGCAGACTCTCGACAATGCTACCCCCGCCTATATGCTCTATCAGCTTCCTGTCAGCACACTTGTTGTTACTCCCGAGGCTGATGCGCGCTATACCAGCACCAAGCAGAACACCAAGGAGTGGGGTCCCGACACCAACTTCGTTTGGACTACCGATAAAAATGGTAAGCCCCAAATTACCTTTATTGGTTACGGTTATGCTAACGACTGGAGCAAGGAGCTCTCAATCAACGAGACCGCTTTGTTGATGAGTATTCCTATGATGTGGGATAAGAACGGCATTTCTACCGATGGCAAGGAGGCTTCGAGCCCCGTCAACTGGTATAAGATTCCTCTTAGCGAGCAGAGCAAGTTCGAGCGCAATACGTGCTACGTCATCAATGTCAATATCAATGCTATTGGTGCCGAGGAGCAGAATGTGCCTGTCGAGCTTAAGGATATCGAGTACGTTACTCTTCCTTGGCAGGATGTTCAGCTCAATATCGGCGACTACGAAGCACGTTATTTGACACTCAACACCGATCTTGTGAAGATTTACGACAAGAATTTCGACCTCAATCAGCTTACTTTCACCTCGTCGTCACCCATCGTGAGCATTAAGCTTAAGGATGTCTTCTCGCATAACGAGTCTCAGGGTAATGTTTACGATGCGTTCACTGCATTGGATGTAAAAGAGGAATCGGACGATCTCAGCACCGAGATAGAGTATACTACTGGCGATGGCGTTTACGCCTACTATATCGATAAGTTTGGTCAGAAGATTCAGCTTGGTACCGACCCCAACTTCGCCCTTAAGGATATTGACCACCCCGAGTGGACAAAGGAGGATATTCTCGCTCGTGAGAAGAATCTTTACAATAAGGATGGTGTTGCTACAGCCGACCAGTATATCCGTGCTGAAGTGCCCGAGAATCAGAAGCACGCGTTGAATGGTAATATCCATATCTACTCGCCTATCTATGCTGATTCAAGCAACGACGACCTTAACTGGAACTCACACTTTAACACAGTGCGTTACTTGGAGTTTGAGGTACGCAACGAGCAGGGTTTGACTGCTACATTCCGTGTAGAGCAGCGACCTACTATTATTATTACAAACGAGGAGGGATATTTCTCTTATCGTTCTGACCAGAAGTATTCTGTTGATCAGGAAGAGGTTTCTCACTACCATAATTATATGGGATGGCAATCTATCCATTTGTCTGGTTTGATGTTTCTCCACGTTCACGAATGGTCTAAAGAGTTTGAAATGACAGATGAATGGTGGAATAGCAATCGAAACGAGAGAGATTATTCTTGGGTTGTACCTCAAGCATGTCCTGCTAATAAACAGAACTCTGGATGGGATATTGTGCATTATGGAAATATCGGAAATAGCGTTTCGTGGCGTGATAGCAACGGAGTCCTTCAAAATAAAGTATATGGTGGACTTTATAGACCATCAAAAGAGGCGGAGGCATTTGTTCGTTGGAGATATAATGGTATAGGTGCATCTAATAATGATTCTCAAGGACTCGCAATGGGAGAATTGTTCGAGAAGGATGGAAAGTGGTATAGGAACCATTACGTTTGGAATGTAAACCCAATTTTTTACAATCTTTATGTTAGTAAAGTTTGGGAAGAGGAAGGTATTGATGGTCAAGGTAAAAATAAGCAGAGAGGTCAGGCTGATATCAATTCAATGACTCACGCTAAAACCACCTATTATCAGGGAGCACCTGCTTCTGGATGGGCGTCTTGGGGTTTGCAGACAAGATACAATAATCATCGAATGTATCACATTGTTACAAGCAATACCAGCGACGAGTACACAGTTGCATATCCCACTTTGCAGGAGAATGGTATGCCAAATAATGTGCCATATAATTCGAAGGTAATATCACCGGGATTAGTGATCGCCTCTCAGCTTGGCGAAACTCGCTATCAGGAGATTGTTACTGAGGCTAAAAAGAATGGTTACTTTGTTCCTTCTGTCGGTGAGTTTTATGAGTTGGCACGAGACCATTGTAAGGAGTATGTCGAGACAACATTCGTAGATAAGCCCGATGCAAATGGTGTTTATAATGGAGTATGGGATGAGGGTGAAGAGGTAATTCACTACGATGATTGGCGTCTGCCTACAAAGGCTGAGATTGACCGAATTATTGAATTCCAGAACTCTTCGCGTGCGATGGATAGATTGTTGACAGGTCAGTATTATTTCTGTATTACTGGTAATGGTGATAGTGCAGATATCAAAGACCAGACAAACTGGGTGTCAAACGAGGTTCCCAACCATGATAACACTATGACTGGTTACTACATCCGTTGTGTACGTGACGCAGGTCGTAAAACTAAATAATGGCTAATCAAAAGTAATAAAAGATTAGAGATATGAAATATATTTCAAAGATATTGGCTATTTTGCTGCTTGTTGGCGTTGCGACTTCGTGTCAGCGCGACGATGCGGCTCCGCAGTTCAATAACCCCGAGGTAGAGGTGGGTGTGTTTGGCGACAATATGCTCCTTAATCTCAATGTCGAGGTGTCAGACCCCATCGATATCGCTACTCGCGCCGTTGACCCCGACGGCCGTACATTGCAGACTCTCCATTTGTTCTGCTTCGATGCCAACGGTTTGTTCATCACTACATCACCCGCGACTATCAAGAGTCAGGACAGCGACCAGCTCTCGGGCACATTCTCGGCCGTAGTCCCCAAGACAACGCGCATTATCCACTTGTTGGGTAACCAGAATATGTCGGTATTCGACAAGAACGCCTATGCATACAAGAGCGAGGACGACGTGTTGTCGGCTTTGGAGGGTAGTGCAGGTATGCTTATCTACTGGGCTCGTATCGAGGCTCCCACCAACATAAGCCAGATGTACACCGACGCAGTTTATACTATCGAGGACGATGGCAAGACCATCGACGAGCGTACCGACGCTGAGGCATTTGTCGATTGGCTCACCATCGAGACCAACCCCGTGGATAGCAAGCACCGTAATGTTGCTGGTAAGGGTCATCCCATCGTTATGTTGCGTAACCAGGCTCGCTTCACCATCGTATCTGAGGGTGCTGGCTCCGACCCGAACGACCCTTGGAAGGGTAATCATTTCGAGGTGACCGGTTTCGTGTTGACCAACACCCCCGCATTTGGTACTGTAGCCCCCTACGATGTAGACTATGGCTTCCCCACATACACTTGGTCGGAGCAGCCTGCATCAGCATTTACCGTAAACGAGTGGCTCGAGGGTGGTAAGGTGACCTCTCCCGCGCGTGCCGACAAGATTTCTGACGTTGTGGACGTAGTCAACTCTCGCGAGCAGTTCATCTTCGAGTCTAACAACCTCGGTACCGATCCCGTTGACCTCATCTTGCGTGGTCGTAACATCGTAGATGGCGAGCCTCAGGAGGAGCGTTATTTCTACCGTGTGAATCTTATCTATGATGATGATGCCAAAGATAAAAGTCATTTTGAGGGTGACTTCGTGAAGATTTTGCGTAACCACCACTATGAGCTTCACATCACCGATAAACTTACTAACGGTTGTGAGACATTCGAGGAGGCTCTCGTAGCTCCCCCGACTAACAATATCTGGCTCTCAATCTCTGATGAGGTATCTTCAGTACGCGATATGAGCTTCGTTCTTTCGGTTGAGAAGACCGACGTGGTTGTTGAGACCAATGCCGATGGTGCAACTTTGACCAGTGATTTGTACCTCAATTTCGACGTAGAGGCAATCGGAAAAGGTGAACATGCTAAGCCTCTCGATCCTGAGCGACTTTCAGTTGCTTGGGTTGACGACAGCCAGAAGGTGTCAAGCACATTTACTCCTCGCTTCCAGGTGGGCGATATGCTCGATTTCGACATCAATGGCAAGAACGCCGAAGGCCAGATTCACATTAAAATGAACGACCTCCCCCAGGGCGTTGATTTCGAGCGTGGTGCTTTGGTAGTGAAATATGGCCGCTTGCAGCGTAAGATTAAGATTATCTTGTTGCGTCCGCAGACATTCGTGCCTACGTGGGTAAGTTCTGAGGTGTATGGCCACGTGACTGAGCAAGAGAGTTCTCGTTCGAATGTGACCGTGGTGTTCTCAATCCCTGAGACTTGTCCCGAGGAGCTCTTCCCGTTTGATGTACTCATCACAACCAATGGTCTCGACGGTCGTGCCGAGACAGGCCAGTCGTTGCCTATCGTACGCGCCGGCGATGAGGGCTATGGTGAGGAGTTCTCTGTGGAGATCAACGGCACAACAGTTACCGATATTGGCTATAAGTATAAGTTCACCGTTACCGAGCCCGGTCAGAAGCGTGTTTACTTCGAGAACATCTTCG
Source organism: Alistipes sp. (assembly GCA_045630065.1). Classification (GTDB taxonomy): domain Bacteria; phylum Bacteroidota; class Bacteroidia; order Bacteroidales; family Rikenellaceae; genus Alistipes. Next base: position 51,898 of record JAZQSN010000012.1, on the reverse strand, counting down.
ACGTGGAAAATGGTGCCAAGGAGTACGTGACCGTCGAGGCTGAGTATTTCGAGCGTGTAACAAAGGTGGTAACTTATGTTAACTACGAGAATAACATCGTATTGCCCAATTTGAGAACCTTTGCAGCATACGAGCCCAAACCCGGTGAGGAGGATCCTGATGCAGTAGTACGTTACATCTTGGTGCCCCAGAAGCGTTATGCTCCTATTAAGTTTGATATTGGTTTGACAAGAGGCGAGGATCGTTATGTGGGTGATATTAGCGAAGAGGAGTTCTTGCTATACTCGACTAACCTTGATCACATTGAAGATAATGATAGTCGACTTGCACACTATCTTTATCCTTACCCCTTAAGTTATTTTGATTGCGTTTTCAAGCCTTACGCTTTCGGCGTGTGGTCAAGCGGTGGTCGTGTCTTTGGATTCTATCCTCGTGATAAGCAGAATGGATTCTGGGATGAAGATGACACATTCCAGATCTTTATGGAGACCAACAAGCCCCAGAGCGCTGAGGTAGTACGTGTTGCTTCAAATCAGATAGGTGATGTTCAGGTGAAGAATCCTGAGGAGAGTTATAATGGCGCAACTTATCGTTCGGTTACATTTGAGTTGGCAAACTATCGTCCTTTCCGTTTTGCTGCACAGGTAAATGGCGAGGGTAACTATGTGGCCGATGATGCTACTGCTGAAAATCCCGAACAGAATGCAGAGGTTGTTGATCACATCACGTTCGACTACTTGCCCGGTCAGACAGTGGCTGTTTCATTCGATGTTACAAGCTTCAAGGCACAGGATGGATCATCAGTTGATCCTTTTGGAACAGGTTTCGAGATCTATATCGATGCTCCTATGTTGTCTCTTGAGAAGGGTATGAACAAGAGTACAGGATATAATGACGCAGGTAAGAATCTGGAAGATATCTATGTACAGATGTTTGACAAGAATTTCTCTGATGATAATTATGAATCTAAACCTAAACTCGAGGATTTGGGTAATGGTAGATTTGTATATCGTGTAGATAGATCTGGTGATAATGAGGCTTTGTATTGGAATACGTTGCAGCAAGGTGATACTCGAAATAGAGCACTTGTACTCGATGAACTAAGTTTCATTAAGCAGTACGGTGAGCGAAAGACTATCTACTTTAAGAAGAATTCGATTGTAAGTGCTGGCGAGATTACCATTAGTGCAAATCCCGACCACGTGACTTACCACTCGAAGACCTTCAAGGTATCGAACTCTCCTCTCGCGGGTGCTATCGAGTACTATCCCGTTGACGAGAATGATGAAGAGTCACTTATCCCCGTGCAGATTCCCTTCGGTCAGTTTGTATCGTTCACTCGCGTAGCTGATGGTAGCCGTATCGGTTCATTGACCATCAAGACTGAGGATGAGGATGACCCCGACGCTGCTACATCTTATGAGTTGCGTTTGCGTGCTGAGTACGATTTCGAGTGGACCAACGATCCCATCAAGGTTACAACCTCGATTGGTGGCCACTACTACTCGGCAATATTGCCCGATTTGAAGACTCTCTATAATATGCCCAACCATAGGATTAGCCTTAAGTTGGATACCGGTATGGAGAAGTAATATGACATACTACAGCAAAACGTACAGTGCGCGTTTTGTGAAATTTATGAGTCCGCCCAATTAATTGGGCGGACTCTTTTTTATGTTTCACTTTGGACGAAAAAAAATAAAAAAAGACCCATTTTTTTGCATTTTTAACAAAAAATGCTATTTTTATTGCATATTTGTTATTAAAATGGTCTTTTTTGTTGCAGAAATTTCTTTTTTTGGTCAAAAGTTATTATCATTGCGGAGCGATACATTGGAGCACATCTGACAATTGCACTTGATTAATAAGTAGAATCCAAAATTTGGGGGTATGGATAAAGCTTTACGAGTCATATTTTTTTGGTCATTTTTTACTCTGTCGCTTAGTCTGTTTATCGGATGCGATACCTCGTCATTGAGTAGTGACGATAGCTCCGATAGTGCCCATCTTCATTTGACGTTTAATCACGAAGTCTCCGAATATATATACGACGGCACGACGGTTTTAGGCCCGTCTACTAGTAGTAGTCAGAGGTCGAAAACATCCACGGAGAATGATTTATTGAGATACATCGTACGTATATATCCTGCTGCACAAAAGGCCAGCTCGAAGACCCTTATTAAGGAGTTTGAGTTTACTAAAAAGTGTGGAGCAGGATATAATTGTGAGATGACGGTAGATATCGAGCCGGGCGATTATCAGATATTGGTGTGGTCGGATATGCTCAAAGATGGTAAGCCATTGTACGATGCCGACGACTTTGCCGAGATAACGCTTCTTGGCTCACACAATGGCAACGATGCCTATCTGGAGGCTTATCGCGGTAGTGCGATAGTATCTAAATCGGACTTCTCGCTGGCTGATGGTGCCTGCGCTGTGGAGGTGACTATGCAGCGACCCCTGGCACGTTTTGAGATTGTCGCTAACGATTTGTCGGAATTCATCGACAAGGAGCTTGCCAACTATCCCGCCGCGCTGCAGGCCGATGAGAGTTTCATCGAGTTGAGCGATTATTCGGTGGTCTTCTACTACGTAGGTTTTATGCCCGATACATATAGTATGTATACCGATCGCACGGTGGACTCATCGACAGGCGTTATATTCCACTCGGAGTTGAGCAGGCTGACCGATAGCGAGGCATCGCTGGGCTTTGACTATGTCTTTGTCAATGACAAGGATTCGGCGGTGACGGTGCGTGTGGGCGTGTACTCTCCCGACGGAAACCTAATATCGATGACCCCATCGATAAAGGTGCCGCTAAAGAGAAATTACCACACGGTATTACAAAATACTTATTTGACCACCAAATCGTCTGACGGGGTGAACATCAACCCCAACTATGACGGCAATTACACAGTGACAATCCCGTGATAACTTATAGGTGAGGTATAGCATTAGGTGTTGATGTCGCGTGCTGCCTATGTGTTATGTCTAATCTATAAGTATATCAACGTAAATTATTAACTTAATTTTTTACTTATGAAGAAAGTATTATTTTGGGGAGCAATGGTAGTTGGTATGATTTTCGCCAGCTCTTGCTCAAAGGAGGATTTCGAGGTAAATCCTGCTAAAAGTGACGTTCGCGTTGGTTTCTCACTCGGCATCGAGGGCAAGATTGGCACTCGTGCTGTAGCCGGCGTAGCTGCCGACAAGTTGGTTTACTCGCTCTTCGATGCTGAGGGCAATCTCCTTGAGAACATCGGTGACAACGGTATGGTTGTTAAGGAGAATGCATTTGGCGGTAACAGCGAGAGCATTTCTGTATCATTGGTAAAGGGTCAGACCTACACTGTAGTATTCTGGGCTCAGAATTCAGCTTGTGATGCCTACACTATCACAGCTAGCAAGAATGGTTTGAATGTTGACGTTGATTACAATGGCTTGAACAACGACGAGGCTCGTGATGCGTTCTTCGCAACTGAGACTTTCACCGTTGAGGGCAACACTGTTATCGATGTAATCTTGAAGCGTCCATTCGCTCAGATCAACCTTGGTGTAACTGCTGAGGATTGGAATGCTGCTGTTGCTTCAGGTATTAACATCACCAAGTCTAAGACTACTATCAAGAATGTTCCTACATCAATCAACCTTCTCGATGGCAGCGTATCAGGCTCTACTGATGTAGTTTACGATTTCGCTGATCTTCCTTCAGTTGCAACTCGCGCTGCTTCTGACGTTAAGACTTTGGACATCGACACTGAGTCTTACAAGTGGCTTTCAATGAGCTACATCTTGACTGACGAGTCTAAGAGCACATTGGATTCTGACGGCTTGCAGTTTACTCTCGAGGCTTCTAACGGTAGCCAGATCGTACTCGAGGAGGGCTTGCACAATGTTCCCGTACAGCGTAACTGGAGAACAAATGTTGTTGGTAACGTTTTGACAGGCGTAACTACATTCAACGTATCTGTTGATCCCGTTTACTATTCAACAGCTACAGTTGATAGCGTAGAGGCATTCTACACTGCTCTTAACGACCACAACATCCAGGTTATCAAGCTTAAGCCTGGTACATACGACATCCTTCACGTTCACCGTAAGGGCTCAAAGGTTATTGAGTCAGCAGATTCTTCTAACCCCGCTGTTATCAAGGGTGTATTGGGCGTTGCTGCAACAATTGCGTTCAATAACGTAAACTTCGTGGCTTCTGAGAGTTCATTGGTTAAGACTGGTCACCAGTACATCGACCGTATGGAGCGTAAGGCTGTAGTGCCTATCTACGCTGCTAAGGCAAAGTTCACAGGTTGTAACTTCTACGATCTTTACAACTCTCACAATGTTGTTTCTATCAACTACCAGGCACACAAGAAGAACACTATGCTCGAGATTGACAACTGCTACTTCGAGGGTTATGCTTACACTATCTACTCACGTGCTCTTATTAGCGTAACAAACTGTACTTTCGAGCAGGATCATCCTACAGTTTATCCTCGTGCTATCTTCCTCTATGGTTTGGGTGATGGTTCAAATGGTTCTGTTATCTTCAAGAACAACAAGGCTGTTGGTAAGGCTTCATACGCTATCCAGATGAGCTCAAGCAACTACGACTACAAGAATATCTGCTTCGATATTCAGGACAACGAGAACTTCTCAGTTACTGATCCTACTATGGGCAGCGAGGATACTCCTTACCTCTTCCACCCCGAGAAGGATTATGAGGGTTGTACTTTCGCTGATGGTTCAGAGACATTCTCTCATGGTTCAATGAAATAGTGGAGAGGTATTAACCTTATTTCAGAATAATAGCCGAGGTCATTATGGCCTCGGCTTTTTTATTTTTTTCTATACTAAAGTGGCGCTGCTTTACGTTTTGTTAGCGACAATAGGGTAGTGACACTGCTCTTCGATAAGAGAAACTTATCGAACCATAAAAAATAGTGATTAAAAACCTATTGCAAAGCTCAAAAAAGAGCCTATCTTTGCATTAGAAAAATGAAACAAACTATAAAATAAACAAACTAAAACTTTAAGATTATGGCAAAGAAATTTCGTTGTACAGTATGTGGTTATATTCACGAGGGTGACGCGGCTCCCGAGAAGTGTCCGCTTTGCAAGGTTCCCGCTGAGAAGTTCGTTGAGATAGAGGAGAAGGATGGTGCGCTTGAGTTTGCAACTGAGCACAAGCTCGGTGATGGCAAGGGTGCCAGCGAGGAGTTGTGGAAGGGCTTGCAGGAGCACTTTATGGGTGAGTGTACTGAGGTAGGTATGTACCTTGCAATGAGCCGTCAGGCTGACCGCGAGGGTTACCCCGAGGTTGCTGAGGCTTTCAAGCGTTACGCTTGGGAGGAGGCAGAGCACGCATCGAAGATCGCTGAGCTCATCGGTGAGGTTGTATGGGATACCAAGACCAATCTCTACAAGCGTATGAATGCTGAGGAGGGTGCTTGCGAGGATAAGTTCCGTTTGGCAGTGTTGGCTAAGCAGGAGAATCTCGACGCTGTTCACGACACTATCCACGAGATGGCAAAGGACGAGGCTCGCCACGGCGCAGGCTTCCAGGGCCTTTATAACAGATATTTCAAATAGTTAGGATTTTTATGTGGATGATGAGGCCGACTGCACAGCAGTCGGCCTCTCTTCTTTTTTTTAAGTAGGGTACATCTTATGCTACACGCAGCGTTATGCCCTTATCGTCCTCGTTGTCAATCCTGATGTGTCCGCCTGCTACGACCTTTCCATCAACTATGAGCGAGGCCAGTGGCTCTTCTATTTGATTGGTTAACGTGCGTTTTAGGGCTCTTGCTCCGTAGCGTGATTGGTAACCCATCGTGGCCAAGTATTGTTTGGCCTTAGGCGAAATTTCAACCATGTAGCCCTGCTTGCGACAGCGAGTGAGTATGTTTCCGAGTTCTATCTCTATAATCTGCATAATATCCTCTACGGTGAGTGTGCTAAAGCAGATAATCTCATCAACGCGATTTAGTAACTCGGGCGCAAATACTCTCTCTATAGCCTTACGATACTCTTCCGATATATTACGATCCGTCTGCTGAACCTTGGCGTTGTAGCCAATAGGTGTTGATAGATTGTGGGTGGAGCGTGAGCCTACATTCGATGTGAGGATGATTATCGTATTGCGAAAATCGACTATGCGACCAGCACCATCGGTCAAATGCCCCTCGTCGAATATCTGCAACATAATGTTGAATACCTCGGGATGAGCCTTTTCTACCTCATCGAAAAGCACTACGGCATAAGGTTGTCGGCGTATGGCCTCGGTTAGTTGCCCACCTTCGCCATAACCGACATAACCTGGGGGCGAGCCTATTAGTCGCGATATGTTGTGCCGTTCACCATACTCTGTCATATCGATGCGAATCAAACCCTGCCTATCACCGAATAGGAACTTCGACAACTCCTTGGCAAGCAGTGTCTTTCCTGTGCCTGTAGGCCCTACCAGCAAAAATACTCCGATAGGCTGCTCAGGGTTGCGAAGTCCTACTCGCGAGCGTCGTAGTGCGTTGGCTATTCGGCTTACGGCCGTAGTCTGGCCTATGACACGGCTCTGCAGGTGGCTCTCTATGTTTCGCAGACGCTCGACCTCGTTCTGCGTTATGCGCTCAATGGGGATATCCGTCATTGCGGTTATAACCTGCTCGATATGACTGCGTTCAATTGTATGCTCAGTATCTATTGCCGTGAGCCAACTGTAAAATGCTCCCGTTTTTGAGCCCTCTTTTGCGTTATTGTTGAGTTTGCAGTATGCGCCCGCTTCATCCATCACATCAATAGCCTTGTCGGGGAAGTTACGGTGGGTGATGTATCGCTCAGTAAGTTCAACGCACGCTTGCAGGGCATCGTCCGTGTAGCGCACGTTGTGGAACTGCTCGTAGCGGGATGCTATGCTGCGCAGTATGGTTAGTGTCTGCTCGACTGTTGTTGGCTCGATTATCACTTTTTGAAATCGACGCTCAAGGGCCGAGTCGCACTCTATGTTCTCGCGATACTCGTCGAGCGTAGTCGCTCCTATGGTCTGCACCTCGCCACGTGCAAGGGCAGGCTTGAGTATGTTGGCCGTATCGAGGCTGCCCTGTGTGGAGCCGGCTCCTGCTATGGTGTGTATCTCATCGATGAAGATTATCGAGTTGTCGTTATGGCGCAGCTCCTCAAGTAGTTGTTGCATACGCTCCTCAAACTCGCCACGAAATTTAGTGCCCGCCACAAGTGACGCCACATCGAGCGAGTATAGACTCTTGCCCCGTATCGGGGGAGGCACGTCGTTTGTGATAATACGCAACGCTAATGCCTCGACAATGGCACTCTTGCCAACGCCCGCTTCACCTATGAGTATAGGGTTGTTCTTTTTGCGACGTGCAAGAATCTGCACCACACGATTAATCTCACCCTCACGCCCAATCACGGGGTCAATCTGTCCCTCGCGAGCCAGTCGGGTGAGGTCGGTGCCATATTTGTCAAGCAGCGAGCCATTCTGGGTACTTTTTTCCATCTCGTTGTCCATATCCCATAGTGGGTATTGTATAGGGCTGTAGCCTCCTTCGGCCGTAGATGTAACTTCGCGTAGGAGTGATGTGATTGTATGTGCATTTACGCCATATTGAGCCAGTATCTGCGATGTGATGGTTGACGTGTCTGCCACAATGTCACTCAAAGCGTGCGCGGTTGATATCCTGTGTGATAGGGCGTAATCTACCTGCAACTGCTCGCGGAAACCATGCAGAAACTCTTCGGCAAGTGAACTCTCGCTTAGGGGTTGAGTGTTGATTAGACTCTCGATATGTGCAGGAAGATGCTCAATCTCAGTATCCTTTAGTGTGGAGGCTAGCAGATGGTATGCCATCGAACTTTGTTCGTGCAGTATCTCGAGTGCAATGTGATCTTTGTATGAAATGCGGATGTCGCGTTTGCTCAAGTCAAAAGCTACGCGAGAAAGTATATCATCCAGAATCTTCGAAATTTTATTTTCCATAATCTACTCCGTTTAGTGTCGCAAATATAACGACTGGGGAGTATATTGTATTATATTAAATAATAGTGAAGAATTATGGCATCCTTGGCCATTCGCCAATCTCCATATCGCGTATATCGTCACCATCGATAGTAAAACGCAGAGCCGTGCGTACCTTATGAAAGCCATAGCATCCAGCTGCGCCGGGGTTGATGTGGAGTAGATTATACTGTGGATCGAAAATAACCTTTAGGATATGTGAGTGCCCTGCAACGAATATGTCGGGACGTGTCTGCTCAATCATTCGCTTGGCGGCGGGGGAGTAGTGTTTGGGGTAACCGCCAATATGGGTCATAAGTACACGTTTGTTCTCACACTCGAAGATCGAAAATTCGGTGTATGAACGGCGCATAACACCCCCATCGATGTTGCCATACACACCTTTGAGTGGCTTGAATGCAGCTATTTGATCGGCAATTTCCAACGACCCAAAGTCGCCTGCGTGCCATATCTCATCCACATCGCGCAGGAAGTGGCGCAACGTGTCGTCGAATGTAGAGTGTGTATCGGATATGACTCCAATGCGTTTCATCCCCTCATTAGTAGTTAGCCTCGAGATAATCCTTTACCTTGAATTTTGTCTCACGCTCGGGCAGAGCAGCATCGCGTACCGTAGTGGTGATTGACAGCGGACGACGATCGCAGGCAAAATCCTTAAGGAAAGTCAGAATTTCATTGTGATTCTCCAACATAGGCAATCCCGCAATAGCGTGGGTGTGGTACTCGATGTCGTAGAACCAATGTGCCCAACCATTTTTCTCAAACTCCTTGACCAGATGCTTAGGCCCGTAGAATCCAATGCCGAGCATTGTGGCCTTATTGTAGGGTACACGTTGGTCTGAACTGCCGTGGAAGAACATTATAGGGGCGGGTGTATCTTTCCATTTAGGCTCGCCCTTGAGCGAAAATATAGCTCCTGCGTACGATAACACTCCTGCGTAGCGGAATCCCGCAGGGAGTACGGCTGCTGTGGGAGTATGGTTGCATATTGCGTACTCGGCTTGCAGAGCGGTGATGGCGCCTGCACTCGAACCGCTGGTGATAATACGCTGGGGGTTGATTTGCCACTCCTGAGCATTGTCGAGTATGAATAGTGTTGCGCTGAAGAGGTCTTCTACAGCGATGTTAATGGCATTGTTGAGCATCGATATCACATCCTTGATTGATGCGTTAGGGTTCTCTTTCATCTTTTTGAGCCCCAAGCGATAATCTATCGACACTACGTCATAGCCATTTTGTGTGAGCATCTCAAAGTAGCGAGTGTAGAGTTCGTCGTTGCGTGTGCCGGCAACAAATCCTCCGCCAAAGACAAACATCACGCAGGGACGCTCGCCCTGCACCGGTGAGATATAGTGGTCGAGGTAAAGCGAGTCGGCATCCTTAACGGCAAATAGATGTGTCTGCTTCTGCAGGGGTGCCGAAGCAAAGGCCGAGAGGCTGCAAAGTAGCAGAACAATTATACTGATGGTGCGTTTCATACTATTTATACTTATCTCCCCACAACTGTTTCATTCGCTCGGCCATCTTCGCCTCCGAGACATTTTGTGTGTTAGGATGGTAAAAACTCTTTCCGCTCAGACTCTCGGGCAGGAACTCCTGCTCGACAAAGCCACCATTGTAGTCGTGAGCATATTTATAATCCTTACCATATCCCGCTTCGCTCATAAGTTTAGTTGGTGCATTACGAAGATGCAGTGGCACGGGACGGTTGGTGGTGTCGTGTGATACAAAGTCAAGAGCCTCGTTAATGGCCATATATGCCGAATTACTCTTTGGGCTTGTAGCCAGATATATGGTGGTCTCGGCAAGCGTAATGCGAGCCTCGGGCATTCCAATCTTGTGCACCGTATCGAAACATGCGTTTGCCAATAGCAGGGCATTTGGATTTGCCAAGCCTATATCCTCTGAGGCCAGGATGACCAGGCGTCGGGCAATGAAGCGTGGCTCCTCACCTCCTGCCAACATACGTGCCAAATAGTAGATGGCGGCATTAGGGTCGCTGCCTCGTACCGACTTAATAAAGGCTGAAATCACATCGTAGTGCTGCTCGCCATTCTTATCGTAGAGAGCAATGTTCTGCTGCAGACACTCGGTCACATACTCATCCGAGATTGTGATGTTGCCATCGGTAGCACCAGCAATGATATCGAGTATGTTGAGCAGTTTTCGCGCGTCGCCGCCCGAGAATTTGAATAGAGCCTCGGTCTGCTTGATCGTAATTTTACGTTTGCTTAGCTCCTCATCCACGGTAATGGCTCGGTTGAGCAGCGTCTGCAACTCATCGTCATCCATTGAACGCAGAATGTATACCTGGCAGCGGCTCAAAAGGGGCGATATAACCTCGAATGACGGATTTTCAGTAGTGGCACCTATCAGAGTTACGATGCCCTGCTCAACAGCACCGAGAAGTGAGTCCTGCTGGCTCTTGTTGAAGCGGTGAATCTCATCGATAAATAGAAATGATGTAGATTGCTGAAACAAGCTCTGCTTACGGGCTGATTCAATAACCTCACGTACATCCTTTACGCCCGATGTCACGGCCGAAAGGGTATAGAAGGGACGATGCAGGTGGTTGGCTACAAGCTTCGCAAGCGTAGTCTTGCCTACGCCTGGGGGACCCCACAAAATAAACGAGGGGACGTTGCCCGTCTCCAGGAACTTGCGGAACACACCGTTTTCACCGACCAGATGTCGCTGGCCGATATATTCGTCTATTGTCTGCGGGCGTAACCGCTCTGCCAAAGGTCTGCTCATAATAAAATCCTCTTTGCAAAGTTACTCTTTTTTTTCGTGTGGCAAAATAACTATCGTGGGAAGTGGTAAATTTTAGATGACAAAAATGGCTCCTTTTCTTCTATTTTTAGTAATTTTGTATTTAACTACAAAAACTTTATTTATATGAAAAGATTGATATGTTACGCCTTGTCGGCGTTAATGCTCTTTACTACAGCCTGTTCGTCATCGCACATCGAGTATGATGTATGTGTATATGGCGGCACATCGGCTGGTGTTATTGCGGCCTATGCCGTAGCTAAGCAGGGCAAGAAAGTATTGCTTGTTGAACCTGGCCAGCGTCTTGGCGGTATGTCTTCGGGCGGTTTGGGCCAGACTGATATCGGCAATAAGCAGGTGGTGAAGGGCCTTGCCCTTGATTTCTATCGTCGTGTGGGAGCGCACTACGGTCGTCTGGAGAGTTGGATCTTCGAGCCGAGTGTGGCAGAGAATATTTTTAAGGATTATATCGCACGTGGCAATGTCGAGGTGTTATACAATCATCGTATTGTAGATGTTCACAAGCAGGGCACAACGATAAAATCTATCTCTCTTGAGAATGAGAAAGGTGAACCTATGACGGATATCTTTGCCAAACAGTTTATTGACTGCACCTATGAGGGCGATTTGATGGCTCGTGCAGGTGTAACCTATGTTGTTGGTCGTGAGGATAATAAAGTATATGGCGAGGATCACAACGGAGTGCAGATGCAGCACCTGCATCAGTTTGTTGATAACGTAGATCCTTACGTAGAGAAGGGTAATCCTGCGAGTGGTCTGCTGTGGGGTATTTCTGATGCGGCACTTGCTGCTACTGGTTCGGGTGATAAGATGGTGCAGGCATATAACTACCGAATTTGCCTTACCAAGGATCCTGCAAATATGCTCCCCATCGAGAAACCTGCAAATTATGATCCCTCACGCTATGAGTTGTTGCTCCGCATCATCGAGGCGCAGAAGAACTATAATCTCAATGGCTATTTCATCATCAGCCCGATGCCCAACAACAAGACCGATATCAATAATCGTGGAGCCTTCTCTACCGATATGATTGGTATGAACCACGACTATCCAGAGGCTTCGTATGAGCGACGTGCTGAGATTATTCAGGCACACAAAGATTATACACTGGGTCTGCTGTGGTTTATGGGCAATGACGAGCGTGTCCCCCAGCAGTTGCGTGATCAGATGCTGGCGTATGGTCTGCCTAAGGATGAGTATGTCGAGTATGGTCACTGGACACCGCAGCTTTACATTCGCGAGGCGCGCCGCATGGTGGGCGAATATGTTGCTACACAGGCCAACTGCGACAATATTGCCACGGTTGACGATGGTGTAGGTATGGCGGCATATACTATGGATTCACACAACTGTCAGCGTGTAGTGATCGTAAAGGATGGTAAAGCCATGGTGAAGAACGAGGGTAATGTGGAGATTTCTGGCGGTTTGCCTTACGATGTATCGTACCGTTGCCTTACACCCAAGCGTGAGGAGTGCGATAACCTGCTGGTGCCCGTATGCTTGTCTGCAAGCCATATTGCTTACGGTTCGATCCGTATGGAGCCTGTATTTATGCTCCTTGGTCAGAGCGCAGCAAAGGCCGCTTGTTTGGCTATCGATGGCGGTGTTAAGGTACAGGAGGTTGATGTGAAGGAGATTCAGCGTATGTACGTAGAGGATCCTCTGCTCGATGGCACGCCTGCCGATATCGTTGTTGATGACTCTTCGCTTACTCTGCCCGAAGGCTGGACTCGCATCGAGAAGAACAATGGCTTTGGCCGTTCATATATGGTGCTCGATCCTACATCAAAGGAGCAGCGTGTACGCTATCCTTTTGAGGTGGAGACAGACGGTAAGTATGAGATTTATACCTATTTCATCCGTCGTGTCGAGTCCTCGAAGAAGACCGAACTATTGCTCAATGATGGTGGTGCAGAGAAGACTATAGTACTCAATGCCGACGAGATCGAGATTCTCGGTCAGACCTCTGGCGAATGGGTATCACTGGGTGAGTATGACCTGAAGAGCGGTAAGCCCGGATTCGTAGAGTTTACAAATAAGGGCGATGTTACAGGTCAGATTTGTGCCGATGCGGTACTTTTGGTGAAGAAATAGGGTAGATAATCCCCCGTTGTAAAGGGTCGCGTTTTGATTAAGAAAGTCTCAAAACGCGACCTTTTTGTAGTTATGTCGCGATTTTTTTGTAATTTTGTTGCGTTACTAATCTAAAAAAGCCTATGGAAAAGAGCGTTTTCAAGTGTAAGATAGAGCCGCGTCACGTTGATTTCACCGACCGTGTATCGCTCTCGTCGATGTGCGATATTGTCCTTCACGTAGCTGGTGAGGATGCCCGCAGTCGTGGTTTTGGTATCGATGCCTTGGCTGGCAACAACTTTGGTTGGGTGTTGTCGCGTATGTGTATCGAACTCGATTACCTGCCCGAGGAGTATTCCGAGTTTACGGTTTACACTTGGATTAGCGACTATAATCGCCTCTCGTCAACACGTAATTTCACCCTTGTCGATAGCCAGGAGCGTGAGTTCGGTCGTTTGGTGTCACAGTGGTGTATGATTGATTATAACACTCGTATGCCCGTAGATATGAATACTATGGCTAAGGCACACGAGGGTAATATGGTCGATGCTCCCGCTCCGTGTGAGCGCCCCCGTCGTATTGGCGTGGTTGCGAGTGAGCCTGTGATGAAGCATAAGGTGGCTTATAGCGATATCGATTTCAACCGCCATATGAACACTATGCGTTACATTGACCTGGTGTTCGATTCGCTTCCTATCGAGATTCCCGAGCAGTTGTCGGCGTTGCGTTTTGACATCAATTTTATGAAAGAGGCACGATATGGCGATTGCCTCTCGTTGATGTCGCAGTCGCAAGATAACACATATCAGTTTGCCTTCCGTAATGACGAGGGTGAGGCTTTGTGCCGTATGGCGTTGGAGATCAGATAAATCTTTCTGTCGAGATGAATCAAATACCTAAATTCATATATAAGCGCTCAAATCAGGTCACGATGATTATCTTCGTGCCTATCTTTGCGTTGCTTTTTATCTCGATATATTCGCCATTCGACTTCGATAGAATAGATACCGATACCAGATTTCTCGCCTGGCTGAATATATCGCGTGAGCTTTTGGTGCAGCTCATTACCATCTTTCTTATTCTGATAGGAATGGCCGTTGCAGCCGTATGTCGATGGATGATGACGATATATACGCGCAAGCACAATTTATCGTACGTGAAGTATATTTCATGGATTGCGTGCGAGGTATTGGCAATGAGTTTTATCTTTACGTTGGCTGCGGTCTTGTTTACCGATACCGATAAGGGTGTTGTAACTCTGTTCCGCAACTCGCTGGTCAAGACCTTTCTGATTTTGCTAATCCCCTATACGATGTGCTACATCTACTTTATATGGCAGGAGCGCGTGGCCCAGTTGCGTACTCTTCGCCAGCGTATAGCCGAGGATGAGACAGCATTACAGACCGCTTATGTGCAGATATTCGACGCCAAGGGCGAGATGCGTCTTTCGGTACGTCGTGAGCACCTTCTGCTAATTGAGTCGGCTGATAATTATATATGCGTGTGGTATACCAATAACAACGCACCCAAGAAGGTGCTGGTACGTAATACGCTCAAGCAGATTGCTGAGCAGTTGGCCTCGACACACATCCAGCAGTGTCATCGTTCTTATATGGTAAATCTGGATTTAGTGAAGGTTATGCGCCGTGAAAAAGAGGGTATGTTTGTGGAGTTTGGCCTTGAAGGTGTGCCCGATGTTCCTATCTCAAAAACCTATTCTGATACCATTAAAAAGTGGCTTATGAACTCACCTGAGAATTTCTAGAACAGACGTGTGATTATATAATTTAGGGGCGAAATTTACGAATTTCGCCCCTAAATTATATATTTTCATCCCATATAAGGATTTCGTCCCACCTTATAGCCGATTATCACTTTTATTTTGCAGGTTTGTAAATAAACCCGATATTCGCAGCATAAATAAAATCATTTTAAACAATAAAGAGTCTATAAATCTTATGCGACACTACCTTTCAATACTTCAGGAGTCAATGCGCAGAAAGTGGCAGGAGCCCGCATTGAGCGACTATCGAGGTACAACATTTACTTTTGCTGATATTGCTACCCGAATTGCAAAGATTCACGCGTTGTTTGATGCTTTGGGAGTAGTAGATGGTAACAAGATAGCACTCGCCTCGAAAAACTGCTCACACTGGGCTATCAGTTTCTTGGCAGTTGGTACTAAGCGTTGTGTAGCGGTGCCCATTTTGCCCGACTTCGCACCCGAGACTATTGCAGGATTGACCGATCACTCTGAGAGTGTTGTACTCTTTACCGAGAAGCGAATGTGGGATGCTATGGAGCTCTCTGCGATGCCCAACCTGAAGGCAGCTGTAAACGTTGAGGATTTCACACTCCTTTATGCTGCAGAGCAAGCCTACGCAGATGCAGCTGTAAACATCGAGGCTAATATGCCTAAGGTGTTCGACCAGTCGATGAGCCACGAGATTACCGACTATAAGTTGGGTAATCTGGAGGATTTGGCTATTATCAACTATACATCTGGTACAACAAGCTCACCCAAGGGTGTAATGCTTACTACACGCAACATCTCATCGAATATCGAGTTTGCACTCAATAGAATTCCCATCGAGGAGGGTGATCAGATTATGTCAATGCTCCCATTGGCTCATATGTATGGTATGGCCTTCGAGTTCCTTTATCCGTTGAGTGGTGGTGGTCACGTCTATTTCTTGGGTAAGACTCCCACTCCTACAGTGTTGATGCAGGCATTGGCAGATATTAAGCCTTACTTGTTAATCACCGTACCTTTGGTAATGGAGAAGATTTTCAAGAATAAGGTTATGCCTACTCTTGATAAACCCTTGATGCGTATTCTTACCTCGATCCCTATCGTTAAGAACCTCATTTATGGCAAAGTGCGTGCTACGCTGCTCAAGACCTTTGGTGGCAACCTTCGCTCTATCGTATTGGGCGGTGCTGCAATCAGCTTCCCCGTTGAGAAGGTTATGCGTAAGATCCGCCTCCCTTATACCGTTGGTTATGGTATGACCGAGTGTGCTCCCCTTATCGGTTACTCACCTTGGGAGAGTTTCCGTTTAGGTTCTTGCGGTCGTGCAGTGGATAATGTGTTCGTGCGTATCGATTCTAAGGATCCCGAGAATATTGTGGGCGAGATTCAGGTTCAGGGTGACAACGTAATGCAGGGCTACTTCAAGAATCCCGAGGCAACAGCAGCAACCTTCACTGAGGACGGCTACTTGCGTACGGGCGACTTGGGTATTATCGACCGCGATGGCAATATCTTCATCAAGGGTCGTAGCAAGTGTATGATTTTGAGCCCCAATGGTCAGAATATCTACCCCGAGGAGATTGAGAGCAAGCTCAACTCTATGCCTCATGTTGGCGAGTCGTTGGTAGTAGAGCGCAAGGGTGGTCTGGTGGCCTTGGTGGCTCTCACACCTGATGATCAGAATGCGGGTGTTACCGAGGAACTCTTGGCGGCTCTCGAGCAGAATCGTATTTTGCTCAATAAGTCACTGCCAACCTATAGCAAGATTGCTAAGATTGAGGTTATTGAGCAAGGCTTCGAGCATACGCCTAAGCAGTCAATCAAACGATTCCTTTATAATTAATGTAACATATAGTTATTTTGGAGAGGGATGTATTTTCGCGGATACATCCCTTGTTTTTTTCCTGCTATGGAGAGGGAAAATAGAACAAAAAATTGCGATAATGCACGACAGTTTGTAATTTTGTGCAAAATTGAATAATCTAATATGTTTTCTATTGCCGAAAGAGAGGCTATCGTAGCCCTGATCAAACGCGAGGTTGTGCCTGCCATTGGTTGCACCGAGCCTGTTGCTGTGTCGTTGTGTGTAGCGCGTGCTACTGAACTGTTGGGCATTCTGCCTGAACAGATATCTGTATATCTTAGCGCCAATATCCTCAAAAATGCTATGGGAGTGGGAATTCCTGGTACGGGTATGATAGGTCTGCCTATCGCCATTGCGCTTGGTGCTATCGTCGGTCGTTCGGAGTATGGCTTAGAGGTGCTCAAGGATGCCAATGCGGAGTCGGTCGAGAAGGGACGCAACTATATTGATCAGAAGCGTATTGCAATCGATGTCAAGGATGGCATTGAGGAGAAGTTATATATCGAGGTTGAGGCTCGTGCCGAAGGTCACCGTGCTGTAGCCATCATCGCTGGTGGTCACACAAACTTTGTGCTCTTGCAGCGCGACGACGAGATTCTTGAGGATCATCGCACCGTAGGCTCAACAAGCGAGCAGAGCGAAGATGTGGCACTCACATTGCGTAGTGTATACGATTTTGCAACCACCGCTCCTATCGAGGAGATTGAGTTTATTCTCGAATCGATGCGCCTGAATAAAGCCGCTGCCGAGAGTGCATTTGCTGCCGACTATGGCCACTCGTTGGGTAAGACATTGCGTGGCAACCGTGAGTTGCAGATATTGGGTGATAGCATTTTCACCAGAATTCTTTCATATACGGCTTCGGCTTGCGACGCTCGTATGGGTGGCGCTATGGTGCCTGTTATGAGTAACTCTGGCAGTGGTAATCAGGGTATTACAGCCACATTGCCTGTTGTTGTCTATGGCGAGGAGTGCGGTGCTACCAAGGAGCAGATGATTCGTGCTCTTACGCTCAGTCACTTTACCGTTATCTATATCAAGCAGAGCCTGGGTCGTTTGTCGGCTCTCTGTGGATGTGTGGTTGCTGCATCGGGATCGAGTTGTGGTATCACTTATCTTATGGGCGGAGGCTACGAGGAGGTGGTTATGGCCGTTAAGAATATGATTGCCAACCTTACGGGTATGATATGCGACGGTGCCAAACCCAGCTGTGCGTTGAAGCTTGCAAGTGGAGTGTCAACCGCTGTGTTGTCTGCAATGATGGCTATGGAGCATCGTTGTGTGTCAAAGTTGGAGGGTATTATCGACGAGGATGTCGATCGCTCGATACGTAACCTCACAACTATCGGTCGCGAGGGAATGAACTCTACCGATACGCTTATTTTGGATATTATGACAGGCAAGTGCTAAATCATAAAGAAATAAACTCCGTTATAACAAAATATTAAGAGCAATGAATCTCAATAGATATTCACGTCGTAAGACTCACCCAGTACGCATTGGTGGAGTATATATAGGTTCCGACTATCCCATTGCGGTGCAGTCGATGACCAATACTTCCACGGCCGACACTGCATTAAGTGTTGCGCAGATCAAGCGTATTGCCGATGCCGGAGCGGGTATTGTTCGTCTGACGGCACAGGGCCGCAAGGAGGGTGAGAATCTTGAGAATATCGTAGCGCAGTTGCGCGAGGATGGCTATAACACGGCTATCGTGGCAGATATTCACTTCGTGCCCGAAGTAGCTTCTATTGCAGCACGTTATGTCGATAAGGTGCGTATCAATCCAGGCAATTATCGTACTTCGAATGGCGAGTTGGAGGCTCTTATCGCACAGTGTCGCGAGCGGGGCGTTGCTCTGCGTATTGGTGTCAATCACGGCTCTTTGGCCAAGCGTATCTTCGATGAGTGGGGTGACACACCTCAGGGTATGGTAGTATCGGCTATGGAGTTCTTGCGTGTATGTCGCAAGGAGGAGTTCGATCAGGTGGTTGTGTCGATGAAGTCGAGCAACACACGCGTTATGGTACAGGCCTATCGTCTTTTGGTCGAAGCGATGGAGCGCGAGGGTATGACCTATCCAGTACATTTGGGTGTGACGGAGGCTGGTAATGGTATTGAAGGCCGCATTAAGAGTGCCGTAGGTATCGGAGCCCTGCTTGCCGATGGTATTGGCGATACTATACGTGTGTCACTCACCGAAGCTCCCGAGAATGAGGTGCCAGTAGCAAAGATGCTTGTTGATTACTACAACAATCGTGGAGGCGAGTTCGTAGTTGAGCATCCCGAACGTTATCATCCCACAGAGTATGTACGTCGCACGAATGTATTGCAGCCTATCGTGCACGATGAGATTACCAACGAGTTCCGCATTATAGAGGCTGTAAGCTCGAATCCTACAGCCGAGCTACGTGCCGCCATACTCAATATGGATGATGAGTGCCCCGTTGTGGTTAAACACCGCTATGAGGATGCCGATGCCGAGATCGTTGCACTCAAGGCCGCTGCCGATTTGGGTGTGCTGTTCCTCGATGGCTTGGCCGACGGAATATGGATTGACGCTCCGCAGATTGACAAAGAGCAGATTCGCGACATTGAACTTATGATTCTTCAGGCAGCCCGTGTCCGCTTCTCACATACCGAGTATATCGCTTGCCCGAGTTGTGGTCGTACACTCTACGACATTGAGAAGACTCTGGCCGATATTAAGAGCCGCACTTCACATCTGAAGAACCTCAAAATAGGTATTATGGGTTGTATCGTTAATGGCCCTGGCGAGATGGCCGATGCCGATTATGGTTATGTAGGAGCTGCGGCAGGTCGCATTACTTTGTACAAAGGTCGTGAGATTGTCGAAAAGAATATCCCGCAAGAGGAGGCTATCGACCACCTTATTGCCCTGATTAAGGCCAACGGTGATTGGCAGGAGGCTGAGTAGTTATGGCTACACCGTCGATGAAGCGATACACTGCGCGTGGCGTAGTTCTCGGTACCCTAAAATATGGCGACCGAGGTCTTATCGTGCATATGCTCACCTCGTCGTACGGTCGTCAGAGTTATATGGTGCAGGGCTTAGGCTCGCGCCGTGCAGGGCAGAAGATGGCGCTCTTTCAGCCTATGTTTGCTCTGGAGTTCGAAGGCTTGGAGTCCTCGCGAATGCAGATGCACCGTTTTGGATCGGTACAGGCAGGTGTGGTGTTACAATCAATACCCTTCGATGTGAAAAAATCTACAATAGCACTCTTTATGGCAGAGGTTTTGTACCGTCTGGTGAAGGAGAGTGAGGCAAATGAGATGCTCTTTGATTTCGTGTGGGGCTCGGTCGAGGCTTTGGATGCGGCTGAGGAGGGAGTGGCAAATTTCCATCTGTGGTTTTTGTCGCATCTGTGCCGTTTCTTGGGCTTTTCGCCCGGTAACGAGTATATGCCCGAGGCGTGGTTTAACATAGCCGAAGGACTCTATACTAAGGAGTGTCCCCCGCGTGAATATCGTATCTCGCAGGAAAATGCCCTCATTCTACGCGATATGCTGGAGTGTGATGTGCGTTATTTGGGTGAGATAGGTCTTAATCGCCATCAACGTGTAGATTTCTTGGCCGCATTGCTGGCCTACTACTCATATCATCTCGATACTATCAACTCCGTGCAATCGATTAGAATATTGCAAGAGGTTTTTTAGATAGTAGGAAGTGAAATATATTATTCTCTCGATAATTGCTCTTGCCGCCCTTTGTGCGGTATTTTTTTTGCGGCACGACAAGCCCTCGGCCGCAGCACAGGAGCCACGCCAATGGAAGAGTGGTGATACATTGTGGTATGAGATTCGCAAGATTCCCACATTACCTTCGCCGAGCGATATGTTACTTGACTCACTAATGCATCGTAGGCCGAATTTGCGATTCCATCAGCACTCTATGTCGGATTCGTTTCATCACTCATCGAGGCACTATGATCCCGTGCCGTTCGATTACAAGATTCCCTTTTGGGATGTCTATCGGCGTTCTGTTACGGTGTGGGGTATCACATTCTCAACGGGGCAGGCATCACCCTTATCGCCCTATCCTGCCGAGAGCTCGCTCGATGCCAACGTGTTGTCGTTTCCGCTACCGCGTACCAAATAAAATAGGGTATCCAAACTAGTGGACACCCTATTTTTATCTAAAAGGATTTCTATTACTTTGTGTGGAACTTCACACCCTGCAACTTGTTCCACTCGCCACGAGTGAAGTCGGGTACTGCAACGGGCATACTGTTGTGCTTAGCCGATGTTGCTGACAACTCGCCAATGCAAGACCACTCGGCTGCATCGTATACATCCTGATCCAATGGAAGACCATTGTGCAAGCAGTAAACCAAACGGTAATCCATCACGAAGTCCATACCGCCGTGGCCACCTACGGTCTTTGCCTTCTCCTCAATCTCCTGGTGGATAGGGTGCTTGTATGCAGCAAGCAATGCCTCCTTCACATCGTCTGAAACGAAGTTGTGGGGATTAAGTGTAGTACCCTCGGGCAATACACCATCGGGAATCTGACCAGGCATAAAAGTAAAGCCAGTAATAGGATACTTGTTTGCAAAACCCTTTGTGCCGGTGAGCTGATACAAACGGTTGTAAGGACGCGGAGTGTAAACATTGTGCTGCAACTCGATTGTCTGACCCTGCTCGGTCTTAATCAATGTGTTGGTGTGGTCGCCATTGGCAAACTCGGTAGAGCCCATCTTCTTCTGTGCCCACTCCAAACCATTAACAGACTTGGTATCCATACATACCAAATAGTTGAGTTTGTTACCACGGTGAATATTCAATGCCTGGCAAACGGGACCGAAACCGTGTGTTGCATATACATCGCCACGGTGCTTCTGGTTGAAGTCCAAACGCCAGTTGCCATAGTAGTCATTCCAGTAGTCAGAGAGGTTGTGGATATATGCACCTTCAGCGTGGAGAATCTCACCGAACAAACCATGCTGTGCCATGTTCAATGATGTGAGCTCGAAGAAGTCATATACGCAGTTTTCGAGCATCATGCAGTGACGACGTGTGCGTTCTGATGTATCAACCAGCTGCCAGCACTCCTCTATAGAAGTAGCGGCGGGAACCTCGATAGCCACGTGCTTACCGTGCTCCATAGCATAAACTGCAATGGGGGTGTGGTTTACCCAGTCAGTTGCAATATAGATGAGGTCGATGTCGTCGCGCTCGCAAAGCTGCTTATAAGCCTCGGGACCAACATAACCCTCAGCCTTGGGCAGGTTAGCCTGCGCCAGGATCTCCTGACACTTGTCAACATTGCTCTGCTCCAAGTCACAGAGACCCTTAATCTCAACGCCCTCGAGGTGGGTGAAACGGTTCACTGCACCCGGGCCACGCATACCCAGACCAATGAAACCTACTCTTACTACGGGGATAGGCTCTGCTGCAAATCCCAACATCGACTGCTGGCCCTCTACACGTGCGGGCTCGTCGAATACGATCATACCATCTTGGAACGAGTAATTCTCACCCTCGATAATAGGGGCCTGATTGCAACTCTGCATTGCACCGATTAGGAGGATGGCGCAGAGAAGCGTTAAAAGGTTGAATTTCTTCATAGTCTTATTAAGTTAATGTTTTGAATTCGTATTATATAACTTCAAAATTACACTTTTTTTTCGTGCGAGCCAAATTTTTGGCTTCTTGCTGCGAAAATAAGGGCGATTATTCTCCAATTACAATATACACGGGCAGATGGTCGCTTGCGCCACCCTCGTAGCGTGAACCTGAGTAGGTGGGGAGAGGCGAGCCTTTGTGGGTGAGAAGCGACGGATGACGATACACTGCAGCTCGCTTTCGACCATCAATAGGGCGTAGGGGTGTGTTGGTCGAAACAATGATATTGTCATACTGATTCCAGCGACCATCATACACAGAAGAGCCGCGTCGGCTACTCCATATCTCAGAAAACGGGTTGTAAAGGTCGGTCGGGTTTGATGGGTGGGATAAAGCTCGTAGGTCGTGGCGCAGACTCTTATCGCGCGGATTATCATTCATATCGCCCATTACTATAACGCGAGTCGAGGGTTGTGATATCATCACCGAATCTACAATGCCTCGTACCTGCTGTGCGCACTCTCGTCTCAAAGGCTCGGTGAAGGCTACGCCTCCAATGCGCGAGGGCCAATGCACCACTACGATAAATGTTGGATGGCCATCCATCTCGCCCCACGCGGTGAGTATATCGCGTGTAGAGTTGCTGGCCGTTGGTTTAATAGCACGACTACCCTCTATGTGGAATACTTCAGGGTTGTAGAGTAGGGCAACATCAATTCCTCGCTCATCACCCGAGTCATAGTGGCATATAGCATAATGGCTTTTGGCAAGTGCTGGCGTTGATACCAGGTCATCCATTACTGTGCGATTCTCTACCTCGGCAAGACCGATGAGAGCGGGTGTTTCGTCACATATTGAGGCTAACGTTTGTGAAATGAGTTGAAGTTTTGCTGCGTAACGCTCACTATTCCAACGTTTGTCGGCAAGCGGTAGCATATCCTCATCGTAGGTGCTACGACTTGGGATGGTATCGAACAGATTCTCGGTGTTGTAAAATGCCACGGTGCGAGGAGGCTGTGCCATCGCGACTACAGCGAGTATAAGCACCGAGAGAGTTGTTATGACGCGCCGAAGCATAGAGTTAGTTTTTGCGGAATAATACAATGGGGTTTCCCTTCTCGTAGCCGTCGATTGAGCGCAAAAGGCGGTCAGTGGCATTTGTTGAGATTATCAGCTTCACATACTGCGTATCATCCTGTGTGACAATAAACCCACCATTGCCATCGCTGAATTTCCACGCCCGATGTGGCTCCTCGCTGAAAGTTAGAGCACCTGCAGAGTTAGTGGTTGCATAGAGGTATCCTTTATCTGCGAAGTAGATATAATATGTATTCGCACTGTCCGCGGCTTTGAGCGTGACCTCAATGGCTTGGGCTGATTGTTGTGGCGTAAGTGAGCCACTCGCATTGTTGTAGATATATGGCGCAGTATGGCAATGACCATTGGAGATGCCATCTATTGCCAAGTGTAGTGTAGAATTCTGATAACCACCTAAATAGAATGTGCCTGCACTGAGTTTTGAGGTGGTGGTAATAATAGAGTACTCCTTTGAAGTATCATCATTTGGGTCGGAATCGTCTCCATTTGATGGTGCGTCTGGCGTTGTACCCCCATCTTCGCTCCCACCTTCACCGTTTTCACCATCCTCGTTTCCATTTTCCCCGTTATCATCTTTACCATCGTCTGCGCCATCGTTCTCGCCTTCATTCCCGTCGTTCTCGCCCTCGTTGTCGGGATTTTCTGATGGGTTATCATCTCCGTTGTCGGGGTCATCTTCGTTGTCGGGGCCTAGCTGAATGATGTTGAACGTGTTGCGCACCTGTCCATATTCGCTTAGGCGTACAACCACTGCTGCGCTGCGCGCTACGGATGTCGCATCAACTGAAATTCGCACCTTGCTATTGCCATGACCTTCGGGTTGAGAGATTGTTACCCATTGAGCCTGGCAAGCCACGTGCCACTTCGCATTGCTGTGAATTTCGACATCCAAGTTGCCTGCATTGCTATCAAAAGTGATTGAGGCATTGTTGATTGTTGTGCCGTTGCTCGATATTTTAAGTGTGGGGATTATCTCCGCCCCGCTCGAACAAGAGAGGAGCAGGCTCAACGCTGTGCACCATAGCGAGATGATAAACGACAGGCTCCTCATAACTCTTGTGTGGGTGGGGTTTATTTACAAAAGAGATGTCCTAACCAGAAGGCTAGAAGACATCTCATAATGATTTGCTATTTAACGATTTATCGTATGCGATCGAGTGATTTTACCAACATCTCGTCGCGGAAGATTGCACGCAGTGCAAGGTAGTCGAGCACCAATGCAATTAGCGGGAAGATGATGGCAATGTGGAATCCGTGGGCGCTGAACTCCAACTGCGAGAACATTCTGTTGCTCAGGAAGTAGTAGATGGCCATAAAGATAGCCGAACCTACCAGCAACATCAACTCAACAGCGCAAAGGCGAATCTGCAACAAGCGATTCTTGAAGAGGAAGATGTTGACAAAGGGAATGATGGCAGCCAATGCCACAATCACACCCATATAGATTGTTGAGTAACTCTCCTGTGCACCCTGCAATGAAAAGGCGTAGAGTTTATACTCTTCGACACCGGCAGCAAAGTATGCCAACGGAGTGAAAATTGCAGTGGCCATCAGTGCGGCAACAGCCAAAAGGTAGAGTGATTGAATACGTTGTATCATAGTTACTTTATTTTCTTGTCAATTAAATATGTGTTGCGGTCTGATGAACGACGATTGATAAGTTCGCCCAGGAATCCCGCCAAAAATAGTTGTACACCAAGTATTACAGCCAAAATAGCCACAAAGAAGAGCGGTTGGTCGGTAACAGCACGCAGGGGTAGACCTTGCATCTGCTTCCAAAGCTTGGCTGCAATAACCCACACCGCAGTACCTCCACCGAGCAGGAACATAATTGTTCCCAGGCTACCAAAGAAATACATAGGCGAACGGCCAAAGTGCGACATAAACGATACGGTGATCAGATCCAGATAACCCTTTACCATACGCTCCATTCCAAACTTCGAAACACCATATTTGCGCTCACGGTGGTGGACAACCTTCTCACCAATCTTTCTGAAGCCAGCGTGCTTGGCAAGGATGGGAATATAACGATGCATCTCGCCATATACCTCAATCGATTTAACCACACGACGACGATAGGCCTTCAGTCCACAGTTGAAGTCGTGCAATTTGATGCCCGATACAATGCGAGCCGTGAAGTTGAAGAACTTGCTTGGCAGACGCTTGCCTGCGGGATCGTAGCGCTTACGCTTCCATCCCGACACAAGGTCGTAGCCATCCTCTAAAATCATACGGCGCATCTCGGGAATCTCATCGGGTGAGTCCTGCAGGTCGGCATCCATCGTGAATACCACCTCACCCTCGGCCTCGGCAAAACCGCAGTAGAGTGCGGCCGATTTGCCATAGTTACGCGAGAAACGTATGCCCTTGATTGCGGGGTAGTGCTCCTTGAGTCGCTCTACCTCTGCCCACGAGTTATCAGATGAACCATCATCAATCATAATAACCTCGTACGAGAGGGTGTGCTGCACGGCTACGCGGTCAATCCACGCAATGAGCTCTGCGAGTGACTCCTCCTCGTTGTAGAGGGGAACGACAACCGATATGTCTAATTGCTTACTCATTACTCCTCGTCTTCCTGGTCATCGGTGCTGAAAATATCGATCTCACGTTTTGTGCCGATAGAGATAAACAGACCATAGAAACCGAAAATTAGCACATTACCGACAACATTCGATATAAGCACAGGGATGGGCGAGAAGATATACGAACGCATCAGGCCCGACATCTGGTCCATCATCTCGTTATTGTAGATACCTGTCTGCTTTAGAGTCTCAAGTGACGTTGCAACCGTCTGCTCGAACATCTCGGTAAACAGGAAATTGCTGGCAACAACCTGGTAGGCACCAGCAATAATGCCGGCGAAGATACCCATCGCAACGATAAATCCCAATGACTGTGTGTAGGAGAAACCCTCCTCGGCCGAGTAGAGCATCGAGCGGCGACGAGTGTAGTAGAAGAGCAAGTATATGGTAACTACAAAGTTGGCAAGGTTGAATATGAAACCTCCGGCGCTCCACAACATACCTGCGAGCGAGAAGATCACGCCTGCCAATCCCAGGCCTGCTCCGCCTTGCGAAGCATCTCTCCAGAAACTACTCTTTGTCATCTTGTCTATGGTTTTATTTGGTTTTATAAGCGCAACGATACTTGCCGTTGGCGAGTTTGGTCATCTTGCCCTTCAGCAGATTACGACGCAAGGGAGATACTCGGTCGGTGAAGACCTTACCCTCAAGATGGTCATACTCGTGCTGAATAACGCGAGCGGGAAGACCATCAATAAGCTCGTCGTGTTCCTCGAAGTTCTCGTCCAGCCAACGCATCTTGATGGCTACGGGACGACGAACATCCTCGTGCAGACCAGGGAGTGACAAGCAACCTTCGTTGAAGAGGTCAGTCTCCTCCGAGTGCTCGTAAATCTCGGCATTGATAAATACCTTACGATAATCGGCCAATTCGGGATCATCGTCGGCCCACGGAGTACAGTCAACGATGAACAGACGTATGTTCTTGCCAATCTGCGGAGCTGCCAGACCTACACCTGAAGCCTCTTCGAGAGTGATGAACATATCGTCGATGAGCTTCTTCAAATCGGGATAGTCGGGGGTGATATCCACCGACTTGTTACGCAGTGTCTGTGAGCCGTATATTACTATGGGATAAATCATAATTCTATTTTATATTTTTTGTGTTTTCAGGCTATTGCTGCATCTGCAACGAATCCATATATGATTGTAGAATAATCGTAGCCGAGATTCTGTCCACCAACGCCTTGTCGCGGCGAGCCATCTTGCCGATGCCACTCTCGAGTATTGTGCGGTGTGCCATAACCGAGGTGAAACGCTCGTCATAGAGTACTACCTGCTTATCGGGGTAGGCGTGACGCAGACCACCTGCCAGCGGCTCGATATAACGCATCGTCTCCGATGGCTGACCATTCATCTGCGAGGGTTTTCCCAGCACTATAACATCAACGTCATTTTTTGAGAAATAGTCTGCAAGCCACTTTTCCAACTGCTTGGTTTCGACCGTCTCCAATGCATTAGCAATAATACGCAGGGGGTCGGTAACTGCCAACCCCGTACGCTTTGTACCGTAATCTATGGCTATGATTCTTCCCACCCTGATTACGCCTGAATCTTCTGGAACAACTTGCGGAATGATACCTCCTCGTCAACCATTGCACGCAGAGCCTCAATCTTGATACGCTCCTGTGCCATTGTGTCGCGGTGACGAACTGTAACGGTACCATCCTCCAGAGTCTGGTGGTCAACGGTTACACAGAAAGGAGTACCTACGGCATCCTGACGGCGGTAACGCTTACCGATAGAGTCCTTCTCGTCGTATGCTACAACGTAGTCGTACTTCAAGTCGTCGATAATCTGGCGTGCTACATCGGGCAGACCATCCTTCTTAACGAGAGGCATAACGGCAACCTTTGTGGGGGCCAAAGCTGCTGGAATACGCAATACTACGCGCTCCTCACCATTCTCCAACTTCTCCTCAGTATATGCGGCAGACATAATCTGCAAGAACATACGGTCAACACCGATTGAGGTCTCAACAACATAGGGTACATAGCTCTCGCCACGCTCTGCGTCAAAGTACTGAATCTTCTTGCCGGAGTACTCCTGGTGACGACCCAAGTCGAAATCGGTACGAGAGTGAATACCCTCAACCTCCTTGAAGCCGAAGGGGAAGTTGAACTCTACGTCGGTTGCAGCGTTGGCGTAGTGAGCCAACTTATCGTGATCGTGGAAGCGATAGTTATTATCACCGAAGCCCAAAGCACGGTGCCAAGCCATACGTGTGTTCTTCCACTTGTTCCACCACTCCATCTCGGTGCCGGGCTGTACGAAGAACTGCATCTCCATCTGCTCGAACTCACGCATACGGAAGATGAACTGACGAGCTACAATTTCGTTACGGAATGCCTTACCGATCTGTGCGATACCGAAGGGGAGTTTCATACGACCTGTCTTCTGCACGTTGAGGTAGTTAACGAAGATACCCTGTGCAGTCTCGGGGCGAAGGTAGATTGTGTTAGCACCCTCGGCAGTAGAACCCATCTGAGTTGAGAACATAAGGTTGAACTGACGTACATCGGTCCAGTTACGTGTACCAGAGATGGGGCACACAACCTCGCAATCGAGAATAATCTGCTTCAACTCCTCGAGGTTGTTGTCGTTCAATGCATCGGCAAAACGCTTGTGAACAGCGTCGCGCTTTGCTGCGATATCCAAAACGCGGGGTGAGGTAGCACGATACTGTGCCTCGTCAAATGCCTCGCCGAAACGCTTCTTGGCCTTGTCAACCTCCTTCTGAATCTTCTCGTCCTGCTTTGCCATCCACTCCTCGATGAGAACGTCGGCACGGTAACGCTTCTTAGAATCCTTATTGTCAATCAAGGGGTCGTTGAAAGCAGCAACGTGACCCGATGCCTCCCAAGTGCGGGGGTGCATAAAGATGGCAGCATCGATACCAACGATGTTCTCGTTGAGCTTAACCATTGAATCCCACCAGTAACGCTTGATGTTATTCTTGAGCTCAACACCATTCTGGCCATAATCATAAACGGCACCCAAACCGTCATATATCTCGCTCGAAGGGAAGATAAAACCATACTCCTTACAGTGAGCGACCAACTTCTTAAACAACTCCTCCTGTGTCATATTTTCAAATTTTTAATGATTTCTAATTCTAATCCACAAATATAGCTATTTTCTGCGAAACGTATCTCGATTTTGGGACTATTTTATCAAAGATAAAAAGATTTTATAGCTATGATTTGTGTTTCCTGCTTTTTCCCCTATTCAAAAGCCTTCTGCACGACACTTTGAAGAAGGGATATCCCCAAAAGAAAAGGACTACTAATCCGTAGATTTGTAGCCCTTTGTAGTGTGCTATTTTGCTATTTCATCAACCCGCTACGGCGGAATGAGAAGGTTCCTTCGCTCGAGATGATGATGTGGTCTAGCAGCTTAATATCGAACAGTGCAGCAGCATCGTGTACGCGATTGGTGAGGGTCTTGTCGGCAGCACTTGGCTCGGCTGCGCCCGACGGATGATTATGTACCAGAATGAGTTGTGTGGCAAGTAGTTCGAGTGCGCGCTTTACAATCAAGCGAAAATCGACAACCGTTGCTTGCAGACCACCCTGGCTTACTCGTTGATGCTCGATGAGCCTATTCGACGATGTGAGGTACAACACCCAGCACTCCTCGTGGGTCATACCATCGAAAATAGGGCGCATAAGTTGTGCAACATCGCTATCACTCTTGATACACTCTACGTTACGCACCTCCATACGGGCAACACGACGTCCCAGTTCTGTAGCAACAAGTAATCGCTCGGCACCACGCAATCCCAGCCCCTCAATCATTCTCAATCGAGATAGTGGGCTGTGAGCAACAGCGGCTAACGATCCACATTCTGCCATAAGTCCACTTGCTATGGAGAAAGGAGGGCGATGATCATCGGCCGACTCTATCATAAGAGCCAGCAACTCCTCGTCGCTGAGTGCCTCTGCTCCGCGTGCGCGTAACTTATCGTGTAGGTTTTTCATTGTGGGTGCTACTCTGCTGAAGTAGTACTGGTTGTATTGTCTGGTGTTGCTGTCTTATCCTTTGGAGTTCGGCGACGACGTGTGCGAGACTTGGGTTTGTCGGTTGGCTCGTTAGAGGGAGTGTTGTCGGCAGTGCTACCCGCTACTGAAACATCCTCTGTAGTAGCGTTTTCTGCAGGTGCGGAATCTGTCTTTGGTTTCGATGAGCGTCTTGCGTGCGAACGCTTGGGTTTCGACTCCTTTGCTGCCTCCTCAGCGATATCCTCCTTCGGAGTATTGGCACTCTCTACGACTGTAGGCTCGTTGCTTATCTCCTCATTTACAGTCTCTTTAGCCTCATCACTCTTGCGTTTGGGGGTACGACGAGGCTTGTTCTCCTTTGCTGGCTTGGGTTCGCCCATGGGAGCTTCGTTCTTGCTCTTATTGCCTCCCTCGATGTTATCGAGTCGATCCATCAACTTATTGCAGTCGGCATCATTAAAGCCCTGCGATACAGAGTATGCGGCACGTTGCTCGGCCTCCTTCTTCGACTCGCCAGCTCCGTATCCTACCTCGATGTTATCAATGAGTACCTTCGAATAGAAGAAGGGGTGCGACGTCGAGTAGTTCTTGTCGAAAGTAGTGGTAAAGTGAATGGTATGGTGATTCTTCTGGCACCACTCAATAAGGCGGCTCTTGAAGTCGGTTTCAGCCTCTACAAGGGTATCGAGCTTCAAGAAATTAGCAAATATCTTATTGATGAGCAATCGGTTGGCAAAGTCGTAGCCCTGATCCAAATAGATGGCTCCCATCATTGCCTCGAATGCATCGCCATAGATATGTTTTTGCGACGAGTTATTGGTTGAGTTGGTGATAACGTGCTGGTCCAAACCTAGGCGCTTGGCTACAGAGTTGAGAGATTGGCGCGATACCATCTTTGAACGCATCTGAGTGAGGAAACCCTCATTCTTATCGGGAAACTCAATAAAGAGGTAGTCCGATGTAACGGTCTCGATGACTGCATCACCCAGGAACTCCAGTCGTTCGTTGTTTATGTGCTGTCCGTTGTCGAGCGTAATTGATGCAGACTTGTGTATGAGCGCTAACTTATAAAGCTCAATATTGTGTGGCAGAAAGCCGAACATATCGTCAATAGCGCGGTAAAACATCTTGTCCTTGCCGAAGTTGCGGCGGAAAGGGCGAAGAATAAAATCTATCAATGTCGTAAGTGTTTAGCAGGTTATAATAACATAATGGCTGTCACACACAAGTCCGACAGCCTCAAATATCATCCGCACGTGCGGGTGGCGATTATAGTTTACGGAATATAATCGACGAGTTGTGACCTCCAAAACCAAATGTGTTGCTCAACGCACAACGTACCTCGCGGTGTTGAGCTTTGCCAAGCGTAAGGTTAAGGTTGGGGTCAATTTCAGGGTCGACGTTCTCTACGTTAATGGTAGGCGGAATCACTCCACGATGGATGGCCATTACACAAGCCAGCGCCTCAATTGCGGCTGTGCCACCCAACAAGTGTCCTGTCATCGACTTGGTCGATGATATATTCATCGAATAAACGTGCTGGCCAAACAGGCCTTTGATAGCCTTCAACTCGGCCACATCGCCAAGATTTGTAGAGGTGCCGTGAGCATTGATATAGTCAACATCTTCGGGTTGTAGCCCTGCATCGCGCAGAGCCTCGCGCATTGATATCAAGGCCCCTTTGCCCTCGGGATGAGGAGCCGTCATATGATATGCGTCAGCCGACATGCCACCACCGACAACCTCGCAATATATTTTTGCTCCGCGCTTCTGTGCGTGCTCCAACTCCTCGAAGACCAGCGCTCCGCCACCTTCACCAATCACAAATCCGTCGCGATCCTTATCGAATGGACGCGAGGCATGAGTGGGGTCGTCGTTGCGTGTCGAGAGAGCCTGCATAGAGCAGAAGCTACCCACGCCAGGTTCGTTGATTGAGCACTCCGAGCCACCTGTGACAATTATATCGGCCTTACCTAAACGTATGAGGTTCAAGGCGTCAATCATTGCGTGGTTTGATGAGGCGCAAGCCGAAACAGTAGCGTAGTTAGGTCCCATAAAACCGTATTTGATGGAGATAAATCCTGCGGCTAAATCGGGAACCAAGCGAGGAACAAAAAATGGACTAAATCGAGGGGTGAAATTCCCCTCGATAAAGCCCTTACTCTCTTCGTAGAACGTTGTTGTTCCACCCGTACCAGAACCCCAAACCACACCGACTCTCTCTTTGTCGATGGATTCGTTTTCAACCAAGTTGGCATCCTTCAAGGCTTCGTCGGCCGAGATCATTGCCCACTGAGCAAAGCGGTCGTACTTGCGAACCTCCTTACGGTCGAAATAGCGGTTCCAGTCGTAATCTTTTACTTCGCAGGCAATACGTGAACGGAATTTTGTGGCGTCAAAGAGCGTAATTTCTGAGGCTCCACTTACACCCTTCTCAAGATTTGAGAAATACTCCTCTACAGAGTGTCCTAAAGGGTTGATGGTGCCAATGCCAGTGATAACAACTCTTTTACCTGCCATAGCGCTCTCGCAATAGTGCGAATTTATATGATTATTTGATTATTTTGTGTGTGCCTCAACGTACTCGATAGCAGCACCAACGGTAGTGATCTTCTCAGCATCCTCGTCGGGAATCTGGATATCGAAAGCCTTCTCGAACTCCATGATGAGCTCTACTGAATCCAAAGAATCCGCACCAAGGTGAGCAGTGAAACTTGCTTCGGGTACAACCTCCTCAGCCTTAACGCCCAACTTGTCTACGATAATCTCGACAACCTTTGACTGAACTTCTGACATAACTTTAAATTTTAAGTTTAACAATATTAATTATTGATTGGTTTCAATCTTTTCAAAACATTTCTGCGCAAATGTAACACTTTTTTTATTAATTTTGGCATTGGAAACAAAATATTTTACCTATTAGTGACTAATGACTATATTTAACCTATTATAAACCAATTTTTTATGAATCTATTACTGATCTCAAACTCGACTAATGCAGGTGAGCAATATCTGCAATATCCTATTAAAAATATCGAATCTTTCTTGCAGGGTGTCAGCGAGGTAGTGTTTATTCCCTATGCAGCCGTAACTTTCTCATATGCCGCATACGAGGCCAAGGTGCAGGCTCGTTTTGACGAGATTGGCATTAAAGTGCGTTCAATCCACCGTTCGAAGAATCCTCGTCGTATGATTCGCGAGGCTCAGGCTATTTGTGTGGGTGGTGGTAATACCTTTGCCCTTGCAAAGAAGATGCATGAGCAGGGTCTGATGACTGCTATCTTGCGCAAGATTAAGGAGGGTACTCCATATGTAGGTTGGTCGGCTGGTAGCAACGTGTCGTGTCCGACAATCTGCACTACCAACGATATGCCCATCGTGCAGCCCGAGTCATTCAAGGCTATTGGCGCTGTTAAGTTCCAGATCAACCCCCACTACCTTGATGCCAACCCCGAGGGTCACGCAGGTGAGACTCGCGAGCAGCGTATCGAGGAGTATATCGAGGCTAATCCCCGCCGCTGGGTGGTAGGTTTGCGCGAGGGGTGTATGTTGCACCTTCACGATGGCCAAATGGAACTCATTGGCTCGCGTCCGATGCGTATTTTCAAGAAGGGTGTCGAAACGTTTGAGGTACAGCCTGGTGACGATCTATCATTCCTTTTGTAATTAATATTAGGCGAGTAATCCGTTGCGAAATGGGTTACTCTCTTCTTTTTTATGGTTAGTACAATTCAAATAGGCCACCAAGGTGAGGATATAGCCGTTGAGTATCTGCGAGCTCAAGGCTATCTTATTGCCGCTCGTAATTGGCGTAATGGTCGCTACGAAATCGATATTGTGGCTGAGAGGCTAGGTGTGACGCACCTCATTGAGGTCAAGACGCGTCGTGCGGGCTCGTTGCAGACCCCTGAGTCGACAATTACCCGATCGAAGGTGTCGGCCCTGCATCGTGCTGCGGCGGCCTATCTGGCGCAGTGCCGAGTCGGCGGTGAGGTGGAGTTTGATTTGCTGGCCATCGATATGTTTGCCGATGGTAGTTACGATGTTCGAT
The DNA here is from genome assembly GCA_045630065.1 of Alistipes sp. GTDB lineage: Bacteria > Bacteroidota > Bacteroidia > Bacteroidales > Rikenellaceae > Alistipes. The sequence goes on along the minus strand of JAZQSN010000012.1, from coordinate 18,068 downwards.
TTATTCGTAATATAGCCGAATTTAACTGGTAGGTTGGTTGATTTGACGAAAAAAAGTCTATCTTTGTCATAGTATAAGCAATTTTTCCTATGTTTTTGTACAATATTGCTATAGCGCTGTATGCCCATTTAGTGGCATTCGTGGCACTTTGGAATAAGAAGGCCAAACAGTTTACCGAGGGTAGAAAGAATATCTTTGAGCGTATGGCGCAAGCCATTTCTGCCGACGATAGGGTGGTGTGGATGCACGTTGCCTCGCTCGGTGAGTTCGAGCAGGGCCGTCCCATTCTGGAGGAGATACGCAGTAAATATCCCGACCGAAAGATTCTGCTTACCTTCTTCTCGCCTTCGGGTTATGAGATTCGTAAGAACTACGCAGGAGCCGACTATATCTTCTATCTGCCTGTTGATACTCCATCAAATGTAACGCGTTTCCTCGATATAGCACATCCCGAGTTGGCGGTGTTCGTAAAGTATGAGTTCTGGGTAAACTATCTCAACGAGCTTAAGCGTCGTGGCATTCGTTCTTACCTTGTGTCGGCTATTTTCCGTCGCAATTCGATCTTTTTCCGTACATATGGTACAATGTGGCGCGAGGCGTTGGATGCGTTTGAGCAGATGTTTGTGCAGAATGAGGAGTCGCGTGAGTTGCTTAACAGCATAGGTTTCGATAATGTCATTGTGGCGGGTGATACTCGTTTCGATAGAGTTGCCTCTATTGCCAAGGCGGCCAAGCCTGTGGAAATAGTTGCGACATTCAAGGGCGACAGCAAACTTTTTGTGGCTGGCTCAACGTGGGGCCCCGATGAGGATATCCTTCTGCCGCTGATTAATGCAAATCCGGATATTCGTTTTGTGATTGCTCCTCACGAGATGGAAGAGGCGCGTATAAATAAGATTTTGCAGTCGGTGAGTGGCGGAGCCAAGCGTTATACCGAGTGTGATGCGCAGACCGATTTCTCTGCGACGCAGGTGCTGGTGCTTGATACTATAGGTATTCTCTCGTCGGTGTATGGCTATGCTACGTGGTCGTATATCGGTGGAGGATTTGGTGTGGGTATTCACAATACTTTGGAGGCAGCAACATTTGGCTTGCCTATAGCCTTCGGCCCCAAATATGAGAAGTTTAAGGAGGCGCGCGATATGGTGGCGTTGGGTGCTGCTACCTCTGTAGCCTCGGCTGCGGAATTTGCTGCGTGGTTTGTCCCTTTGCGTGATGATGAGGCTTATCTTGCCAAGGCGAGTGCCATCGCAAAAGACTACACTGCGAAGAATCAGGGTGCGACATCTCTCTTTATGAAGGTTGCCTTCCCTGAATAAAAGGTCTTGTACAGATCAAATAAAAGGTGTCCCAATACGGGGCACCTTTTTTATTTATATTCTTCGATTAGCCTTTCTGCCAATTCTGGCATACCCACCGAGGCGCGGGTCTTGATGTGGGTAAGCGGATTGCGAATCATCGCCGTGTCGGGTGTGCCGGGGTCAATCACATAGATGGGAACACCTGTCTTTGCATAACGCACCAACATAGCGGCAGGGTAGACCGCAAGTGAGGTGCCCACAACAATCATCAAATCAGCCTCGGCTGCAATATGTGTTGCGGCATCAAACATTGGCACCGACTCACCGAAAAAGACTATGTGCGGACGCAGTAAAGCACCATCTTCGCCCCTGTCGTCGAGTCCCTGCTCCCAACCCGAGATGGGAACAATCAAATCGGGGTTGCGTTGGCTACGCAGTTTCATCAACTCGCCGTGCAGGTGGGTGATGCGGGTAGAGCCAGCTCGTTCGTGCAGGTCATCTACATTCTGAGTTACTACCTCCACGTCGAAATGCTCCTCCAGTTTGGCTATGGCGTAGTGTGCAGCATTGGGCTCGGTGGTGAGCAACTCCTTGCGTCGCTTGTTGTAGAACTCAATTACCAAAGCGCGATTTTGCGCTAATGCCTCGGGGGTGCATACATCCTCGATGCGGTAGTTTGCCCACAATCCATCGGCATCACGAAATGTCGAAAGGCCACTATCGGCACTTACGCCGGCGCCTGTAAATACTACTATTTTTTTCATATTACTTATTTCTTTGTTGCTTAAGGAATTCCTTATGAGCTAAACTATATCGGCGCCAGCGAATAATGCACACAGCACCTAGAACAAGCAACACTGCTCCGACTGCGATTAGTGGCGCAATCAGATTGGGATATTCGTTAGTGCTGTCGGCAACGCGAGCACATAGCAGGGCAAGTATGCCACCACCTGGGGTGATGAACGACAGTACGCGCCACTTTTTGCGAGGCTCCATCTGTAAAACCTTCTGCATCACGGCAAGAATAAGTAGCAGGATGCCTATACCATTAAATAGCAGCATCCCCATCGAATCGTGCCACTCCATAGCACCTGCTACGGCATTACCCATGCCGAGGAGTAGCAATATGGCGCATATTATCCAGCTCTTCAATCTGATACCACCAATCGGTTGCCAATTCCCGATTCTAATAAATTTAAGATGTACTCCTTTCATTGTCGTATAGTTTTTTTAAAGTTACAAACTATTTACGAAAAAACCGCTCTGCAAGCGAAAATAATTCTGCAGAGCGGTCTTTTATTAGATATAATACGGTGTTTTCTCTGTTAATGTAGTGCGTTTACTCCTTTTTGTGCCAATGCTGGAACTTGTATCGTGCCACTGCCCAGATAAATCCTGCGCCAGCAAAAATGCCAAGCAGAATTATACGATCACCATCGTCGATAGCCGTGTTACCATCCTTGAAATAGCGCACCGATAAGACCAGTGCCACAGCCGCCACAATGCCTATTGCCAATGCCGCACCCCAACGGCGCCACACGCGCCAGAAGAGGCGCTCGCCCTGTCGCCAATAGTTGATGCAGAGTGCGATGAACATCAAGACCGTTAGCGGTAGCATTATCCACATCAGCACCGTGTCGAGGGTCTCGATAGCGGCTCCGTGCGCCCACGCGGCATCTATCCAACGCGGTATGTGGTTGATAATCACAGATGCCAAGAGTAGGCATCCCCACACCGCTTGAAACCACTTTTTATTAAATTCTCCCATAATCTTACTCCTCTCCCTTATTAGCCTCTGCGGCCTTTTTCTTACTCTTCTTTAAGCGGCCGCTACGGCGTAGCGCGTCGGCAATGATCCATTGCAATTGGCCGTTGATACTGCGAAATTCGTCGTCAGCCCATCGCTCTAATGCCTCCATTGTCTCAGCATCGACGCGCAATACAAAACTTTTATTTTCCGCCTTCTTTGCCATCCCGCAAGATTAATGGTGCATAGTTCCTGCATTCACCACGGGCTGAGCCGACTCGTCAGCGCACAATACTACCAACAGGTTGGTAACCATAGCCGCCTTGCGCTCCTCGTCGAGCTCGACAACCTCATCGTCAGCCAAACGGTCGATAGCCATCTTAACCATCGAAACGGCACCCTCGACAATCTTCTCGCGAGCCGAGATGATAGCATCGGCCTGCTGGCGGCGCAACATTACGGCAGCAATCTCAGGTGCGTAGGCCAGATAGTTGATGCGAGCCTCCACAACCTCGATACCTGCAATTGCGAGGCGCTCCGAGAGACGCTCCTCCAGAAGGTTGTTAATCTCGTCGCTACTGCTTCGCAGAGTTACTGAGTCGCCACCCGAAGTGTTGTCGTCGTAAGCGTAGCATCCTGCCACTTGACGCAGAGCCGCGTCGCTCTGTACCGATACGAAATTCTCCAACATACGCATACGGCTGCTCTGTGTAACCATACCCGAATTGTCAGCCGTAGCATCGATATCGAATACCGAGCGGTAAATCTCATCACGCTTAAGACGCCATACAAGTACCAGACCAATCATAATCGGGTTACCTGTCTTGTCGTTTACCTTGATAGGCTCGGCGTTGAGGTTGCGAGCACGGAGTGAGATGTTTTTCGACGACATCAGAAAGTTTACCCAGTAGAAGCCTGTGTTGTAGAATGAGCCTCGGTACTTTCCGAAGAATGTCAAAACGCGTGCTTCGTTGGGCTCCAAAAGCATAAAGCCCTTGCACGAGATAAAAGCCAACAGTACGATAAAAACACCGCCAAGAACCAACGGAAGACCTACGGCAGCGGTCTCTGCCTCTGCTCCCTTGACAATCATTAATACACCACCAACGATAGCCGCCACAATGATAATCAATGCTACGAAACCATTGATCTTCCAACCTGTGTACTCAAAATTTTTGTTTTCCATAGATAATTGTTTTTAGTTAAGTTTGTGTGATATTATTTTGATATCACAAAGATATAATATATTTCGCTCTATTCCCAAATTTTCAGCTAACTTTTTTTCTGTTTTTCAACCACTTTTTTAGGTAATGTGGCTAAAAACTGATACCTTTACATAAAATTACAACACTATGAAACGATTTTTCACTCTACTTGCCCTGTCATTTGCGCTTGTTTGTGCTGCTTGCTCACCTCGTTCTATCGATGCACGATTGATGTGTTACAATGTGCACAACTGCGTAGGTTTGGATGGTGTGCTCTCTTGCGAGCGTATTGCTGGAATTATTAATGATGCTAATGTCGAGGCTGTGGCCTTGCAGGAGTTGGATAGTATGACTACTCGCTATCCTGGTCACGATATGCTCTCGGAAGTGGCGGCGCTGACCGATATGTATCCCACCTATGCACCAACAATCGACTACCGAGGTGGTAAGTATGGTATTGGAGTCCTCACGCGCGAAAAACCGCTGTCGCATCGTCAGGTGTCTCTGCCTTGTCGCTCGGAGCCTCGTGCCTTGCTCATCGTTGAATTGGAGGATTATTACTACTGTTGTACACACCTTTCGTTGCACGAGGAGGATCGTATAAAGTCGGTAGCAATCATTATCGACGAGTTGTCGAAGTTGGATAAGCCGGCAATCATTGCGGGTGACTTCAACGCGCAACCAAATAGTTTCCCGATGATGGCTATGGAACGAAAGTTCCATATCTTCGAGAAACAGGGTGTGTCATTCACCTTCCCAGCCAATGAGCCCAAGCGTGAGATTGATTATATGGCTCTCTATACGGGCGGTGGAGCTACTGCACAAGTTTTGGAGCATAGAGTTCTTAATGCCCCGGTAGAGTCAGACCACGCACCCATGGTGGCAGAAGTGATAATTGCCCCCACGGAATAATCCACTAATCACTTCGCCAAAAAAGTGTAGAAAAAACTTTGCGAAGACGAAAAAAGAGTGTATCTTTGCCCCACGAATCAGAAAATTGATTCTTTGTTTCGGGATGTAGCGCAGCCCGGTTAGCGCACCTGCTTTGGGAGCAGGGGGTCCCAGGTTCGAATCCTGGTATCCCGACAACGAGAGAATGGGCAAGATGGATTTGAATATATTCAGGCGACTTGCTCGTTTTTTTTCATTCATAAAATAATCATCGGGATGTAGCGCAGTCCGGTTAGCGCACCAGCTTCGGGAGTTGGGGGTCACAGGTTCGAATCCTGTTATCCCGACAGATGATAACAGCAGAACGTTCGGTTCTGCTGTTTTTTTATTTCCAAATATGTATGGCAGAAGATAAAACCGTAGGGGAGAATAAAAAGAGTAGTTAGACACCTATAGAGATAAAAAAACCGCAGGAGTTTCTCCTGCGGTCTGCTCAATAGTTAGTCGGGATGACTGGATTCGAACCAGCGACACCACGCCCCCCAGACGTGTACTCTAACCGGGCTGAGCTACATCCCGAGAATACATTTTGAAAACTTTCATCGGACGGGTCCTCCGCGAAAGTAGCGAGAGAGAGACTTGAACTCTCGACCTCATGATTATGAATCATGCGCTCTAACCAGCTGAGCTATCTCGCCATCATCTAAATGCGAGTGCAAAGATATACTAATTTTTCTTACGTGCAAAATATTTCGCAAAAAAATTACTATTATTTTTATCTTTTTACGGCATATAATTTGTCGCAAATGGCCTAAAACATTGATTATATGAAGAGTGAAAACAATTTTTCAAGAATAGTAAATTTGCTTGCAGGAATAGCATTGTTGGTCGGGGTCTCGGTTGAGGTCCTTGCGGGCAACCATCACACCTACTCGGAGTGGTATCTGTGGCTGCAGTTTGTTGTCTGCATTATCTTTATTTTTGACTTTGCCTCGGCCCTCGTGGCTCGTGATTCGCAACGCCGATACTATATGCTCAATCTATTGTTGCTGCTATTGTCGATACCATATCTTAATATCCTGCATTGGATAGGTGCCGTTCCCGAGCGAGGTATAGCCATTGTTGTGGCGGCTCTACCGCTGCTGCGTTCGTTCGTGGCGATGGGCGTAGTGGTGAAGTGGTTTATTCGTGGCGGAGTGAAACGACTTTTTGTAGCCTATGTCTTTACGGTGGTCTGTTTTACCTATCTTGCGGCTCTTATGTTCTACGACTATGAGGTAGGCGTAAACGATCGCTTAAATGGCTTTGGAAATGCCTTGTGGTGGGCTTGGATGAACGTTACGACTGTAGGTGCCGCCATATTTCCTGTGACGGCCATAGGTAAAGTATTGGCGGTATTGCTACCAGCGCTTGGAATGATGTTTTTTCCTATATTTACGATATATGTCACCAATATATATACCCTAACTAGCGACAATAAATCGCAAGAGTGATGATTTACGGCGGTGCGATATAAATAAAAATAGGTCACTCCGTAAGGAATGACCTATTTGCTATTTGATGGGAGGGGAGATTACTCCACCTCAGCCAAAATTGCGTTTGCGGGAACAGCCTCGCCAACCTCTGCAATTACCTGCTTGATAGTACCTGCGTAGTCGGTGGTGATGTTGTTCTCCATCTTCATTGCATCGAGGATTACAATAGTCTGACCACGCTTAACAACGTCGCCAACCTTAACGCAAACCTCCAAGATGCGGCCAGGCAGGGGAGCCTCAACGGTCTTGCCTGTGATGGGCTTAACCTTCTGTGCAGCCAATGCAGCCTTAGCCTCTGCAGCGCGCTTAGCCTCTGCAGCAGCCTTTGCAGCCTCTGCGGCAGCCTTTTCAGCCTGCTCTGTCTCGTAAGCCTTCTTCTTTGTGTTGGTGAGGAAGTTCTTAGCAACGAGGGGGAACAACTCAAGCAAGAGTATCTCCTTCTCGTTCTCAGCGAGCTTCACGCCACCAGCCTCGGGCAACTCGGGGTTGGGCTGCATAGTGTACTTTGAAGTATCGTAAGGACGCTCGTCGCTGAAACCGCATATCTTCATACGGAACTCGGGATCAATCTCCACGGGAGTCTTACCGTAGTCACCCTTAACCAAGCCGATGAACTGTGAGCTCTTATTGGTATACATCTCACGTCCAGCCTTCTCGTCCATAGCGCAGTTTACAGCCTGTGCACCTACAATCTGTGATGTGGGTGTTACGAGGGGAGGCAAACCTGCTGACAAACGTACTGAGGGGATGAGCTCCATAGCGCGGGGGAGAATATCCTCCGACTTGAGCTGCTTGAGCTGTGCAACCATATTTGAGTACATACCACCGGGAATCTCAGCCTTCTGTACAAGCTCGTTAGGAGCAGGGAAGCCATAGTAAGCCTCGATCTTCTGGCTAACCTCGAGCAATTTGTCGAAGTTCTCAGCCTTAGCTGCAGCAACAGCCTCGTTGAAGAGCTGATCGGCAGTGTCAGAGAAAGCGAAACGGTTGGGCTTGGGTTTCTCGGCACCGAATACCGACAACTCCAACTCCTTGCGGATAACCTTCAACTGCTCGTTGATCTTTGCAACAGCGTCCATATTCACGCCGATGTCGATACCCATCTTCTGGCAGAATACGTATACGAGCTCCAAAGCGGGTGCACCTGTACCACCTGCGAACCACCAGCAGTTGGTATCCACTACGTCAACACCTGCTGCGATAGCTGCAAATACTGAAGCCAAACCATAACCGGGTGTAGAGTGAGTATGGAAATCGATGGGCACCTTGATGTGCTGCTTGAAAAGCTTTACCAAACGGCTGATACGCTGGGGAGGAATAAGTCCCGACATATCCTTGATAGTAATCATATCAGCACCGAGTGAGGCCATCTTGGTAGCCTTCTCGAGGAAGTACTCGTCAGTAAATACGGGCTGGGGAGCCTTCTTGCCGAAGAGCTTCTGCAGGAAAGTGGGCTGGGGGTACTTGGGGTCTACAGTGTAACAAACTGCGCAGTCGGCAATACCGCCATAGCGCTTAACGTACTTAATAGTAGACTTTACGTTATCTACGTCGTTCAATGCGTCGAAGATACGCATAATACCCAAACCGCTCTGGATAGCATTGCGGCTGAAACCGTCGATAATTTCATCGGTATAGGGAGCGTAACCGAAAAGGTTACGACCACGTGAAAGTGCTGTAAGCTTTGAAATATCACCAATCTCCTTGTGGATGCTCTCCAAACGAGTCCAGGGGTTCTCGCCCAAGTAACGCATTACAGAGTCGGGCACTGCACCGCCCCAAACCTCCATAGCGAAAAATCCTGCATCTTTATAGTAAGGAAGACAGCGATTGATTTGCTCCTGAGTCATTCGGGTAGCAAATGACGACTGCTGTCCGTCGCGCAAACTAAGATCTCTAATCTTCAATGAATTTGCCATAGTCTAAATTAAAAATTATCTATTATTACAATTCTCCTATTTCGGATAAAAACTTTTATCTCCACGCAAAGATATTAAACTTATTTGAAACGGCAATTTTTTTGTGGCGAATTCGTATCTTTGTACGGTGAAAAAATACACTTTTGTGGTCTATCACCCCATAGTAACTTGAAAAATGTCACCATACGTAGTTCTCATAACCCTTGTGGCCTATTTGGCTCTGCTCGTCGTTATCGCTCGGCGGGCTTCTCGTGGTGCTAATAATGCCACATTTTTTATCGGAGGTCGTTGCACGACGTGGTATGCCGCAACGCTTGCGATGATAGGTGCCGCTATGTCGGGTGTAACCTTTATTTCGGTGCCAGGTTCGGTGGCAGTCGACTCGTTCTCCTATATGCAGATGGTGGTAGGTTTTACCATAGGACAATTCATTGTGGCTTTCGTTCTTGTGCCTGCTTTCTATCGTCGTGGAGTGGTATCGCTCTACGAGTGGTTGGGCAACCGATTTGGTCAGATTACGCACCGCACGGGAGCGTGGTGTTTCTTGGTGGCAAAGATAGTGGGTGCGGCGCTGAAGATTTATGTCGTTTGCGCTGTAATGCAGATACTTGTATTCGATAGTTTTGGAATTAGTTTTGCCGTCAATTTGCTCTTCACGATGCTCATTGTGTGGCTCTACACTCGCACGGGAGGTGTGCGTTCGCTCATCCATACCGATATCCTTCAGTCGCTCTGTTTGGTGGCAAGCATAGTTGTTTGTGCGTGGTGTATATGCCGCCAGATGGGGCTGTCGTTTGCCTCGGCTGTGGATGCCGTAGCCGAGTCGCCATTTTCGCAGATGTGGTTCTTTGGTGATGCTTCGTCGCCTCGCAACTTCTGGAAAATGGTGGCGGGTGGTGCGTTGTGTTTGGTGGCAATGACAGGCCTTGATCAGGATATGATGCAGCGCAATCTAAGTTGTCGCAGTATGCGCGATTCGCAAATCAATATCGTGCTAACGGCTCTGTGTCAGATATTTGTCATCCTGATGTTTCTTTCGTTGGGTGCTCTTATCTATCGCTATATCGACTTTGCTGCTTTGCCTTTACCGGCTAAGGGTGATGACGCATTTCCGCTAGTGGCCGTGCAGGGAGGGTTGCCTATTGCTGCAGGAGTGATGTTTGTAGTAGGATTGGTGTCGAGCACTTACTCGGCGGCCGGAGCGTCGCTCACGTCGCTCACAACATCCTTTACGATTGATATTTTGCAGGCTCAAAAGTATAATGACGAGGAGCAACTCACACGTCTGCGCCATCGTACACATATTGCTATGGCGATAGTGCTGATTGTTGTGATTTTGACACTAAATCAGATGGCCAGTGACGGCATAATAAATCTTGTTTTCAAGGTGGCTGGTTACACCTATGGACCCATACTTGGACTCTATGCTTTTGGACTTATGTCGAAGCGTAGTGTCAACGAGCGTTATGTTCCGTTGATTGCCATCTGTTCACCCATTTTTAGTTATCTATTGCAGTGGTTTATGGCTGAGGTTGTGGGATATGGTATCGGCTTTGAGCTGTTGGGTTACAATGCCGCCTTTACCATTGTGGGACTGATGCTCGTATCGTATAAAAAGAAGTAGTAAATATGACATTCAAGACTTTCCGTACAATATCGATGCCACTGGGAATGGTGGTTGGAGCACTGCTGTGCAGACCCATTGCGTGGGTTGATGCTTCGTTGTGGGGTATGCTTACGCCGTCGTTTATCTTCTCGATGTTGTTCATCACTTTTTGCCGTGTGGATGCACGTCGCATACGTTTTTCGTGGATGCATATGTGGCTGTTGTTGTTTCAGTTGGTGGGCTCGCTTGCTGTATATTATGCTCTGGCGTGGTTCGATGTTGTGGTGGCGCAGGGAGCAATGATATGCATCCTGGCACCCGTAGCTATGGCGGCTGTGGTGATTGGCGGAATGTTGGGTGCTAACCTCGAAACTATGGCGGCATATAGTCTGTTGTGTAATATCGTAATTGCTCTTTTTGCCCCCATCGTATTGCACGCCTTTGGCAATGGTGAGTGTACGATGGCGCAGATTCTGCAGAAGGTGTCGCCCTTGCTTATAGCTCCCTTTGTGGCGGGACAATTATGCCGAGCGTTTCTTCCAAAAGTGAGTGGATGGGTGGCCGAGCATAGCCGTCTTTCGTTCTATATATGGCTTATGTCACTTACTGTAATTATCTCTCGCACAACTTGTTTCCTGCTCGATAATCAGGATGCCGACCCTACTACTACACTGCTATTGGCTTTCGTGGCACTTGTCATATGTTTGGTGCAATTTAAGCTTGGTCGTCGCATTGGTCGATGTTATGGCGACACGGTGGCTGGTGGTCAGTCGCTTGGACAAAAGAATACGGTGCTTGCCGTATGGCTCTCGCAGGCGTTCCTCGATCCTATTTCGTCGGTAGCACCCACGGCATATATCGTATGGCAGAATATAGTCAACAGCTATCAGTTGTGGCGAGCAGGACGTCGCTCGGAGTAGCGCCATACAATCTCCAAATCCCCATCGTGTAGCATATCTGAAGGCAGAATAACTCCCTCCTCGATGAGTGGCACCTTGTGCCGTCTATGGGTAAGCGTTATGCCTATTTGCGAATAAACCACATTTACAAGTTCGGTGCAGTACATTGCCGAAGAGTCTTGCAGTGAATAATCGTGGTCAAATATGATGTTGGCACTAAGTAAGCTAACGCATTTATTCTCAATTGCTTGTTTCTGGGTTGGGGATATGGTTTTGAGCCTTGCAATACAACCTTTTATTGTGCGACTATGATGGAAAAATTCCTCCAAACTCTCACACTTTATACGCTCTGATGCTCCTCGTTCCGGTTCGATGTGTATCACTCGAATGCTATCGCCCCGACCGATTATGACGCCCACATGCGAGTAGTCGAATCCCTCATCTGCCGTGGCGGCTATGGCGTCACTTTCCAGAGTTCGTCCCAATCGAAATGCCAAATCTCCGGAACAAAACTCCTCGGCCGAAGGTATGGACACACTGACTTCGCGCGTATGACATTGCACGGCGCTGATGGCTACAAGTAAGATAAAAAGATTATTTCGAATCGAGATCAACATCTACTCTCCACGTTTTCTCCTCCAAAATCACGTCACACTCCTCTATTTGTGAGGTGTTGTCGGCATAGGTAATGCGACTCTTTACCACTGCAGAAAGCCCATCTTCGGTGATGTGTTCACTCTCAATGTCGATATGTTTAATGCCACCTCGTTCGGCTATCGAATGATTTACCTTATCCATTATGGCGTAATAGATTTCGGGGTCGATATCCTCGGAAATGGTGGTTGCTGCGAGAGCCTGGTCATACTCGCCCTCGGCTATCGATGAGTAGAAATGCTTGACCGCAGAACTTGGATTACGTCGTGCGCTACATCCCACTAGCAAGAGTGCTACCAGTGAAAGAAAGTATGGAAAAATAGACTTCATATACTACAAATGTATAAATTTATAGCCAAAGGAGCAAGGAAAAATGGCGATTGAGGCGGTTGTTAGGCTGGTTTTTGATAACTTTGTAGTTAAATAACCATCTATGGCAAAGCAAAAGATTGAAAAGACCAACGCCGCCCGTCTGCTCGATAGGGCGAAGATAAGCTATGAACTCATCCCTTATGAGGTTGACGAGATTAACCTTGCAGCTACGCACGTTGCCGAGCAGTTGGGTGAGGATATAGCTACCGTGTTTAAGACTCTAATCTTGGTGGGTGATCGTACGGGACATCTTGTATGCGTAGTGCCAGGCGACCACGAGGTCGATTTGAAGGCTGCTGCACGTGCCTCGGGTAATAAGTGGGTTGAGATGATTGCAATGAAGGAGTTGTTACCTACAACGGGATATATCCGTGGAGGCTGCTCTCCCATAGGTATGAAACGACGTTTTCCGACCTATGTCCACACAACGTGTCTCGATCACGAATTTATCTATATCAGTGCTGGTGTGCGTGGTCTGCAGATTCGTATTGCTCCGAGTGATTTGATTGAGTATGTAGGTGCTACGGTGGCACCCATCAGTCAAGAGATGGAGTAGGTAGAAATAAAAAAAACGACCTACATTTCTGTAAGTCGTTTTGCGGTGCGTAGGGGACTCGAACCCCTGACCCCGTGCGTGACAGGCACGTATTCTAACCAGCTGAACTAACGCACCATTGCTGATTGCGAGTGCAAAGGTAGTATAAAAAATGTAATCTGCAAATAATTTTCATAAAAAAGTGCATTGATGGTGAAAATTGTGTCGATAAACTATCGTTTACTGTGGTTGTGACAATGTTTGCCGAGCCTTTGCATAGGTGTAGTAGATGGCGAGAACTACTTTTTACGATGCAGATTTTAATTCTCTACATGCGTTATCGGTAGTGGCGTAATGGGGCTGGAATATAAAAGAAAAGCGAGCCACAAATTTGGGCTCGCTAGATTTATTTCTCGAATATAGAGAACTGTACACTACCATAACTGCGCAATGAGGCGAATTTATGGTGCGATGAAAAATCTTTACCCTTCGAGTGCTCGAAAATAAGGATGCCACCCTCACGCAACAGGTCGCGCTCAAATACAAGGTCGATAACCTGCTCGCTACCCTCCAAATCGTAAGGGGCATCGGAGAAAATCAGGTCGTACTGCTTGGCGCAGCTCTTCAGATACAAGAATACATTGGCCTTGACGGGATGGAGTGTATTAAATCCAAATTCGCGAGCAGTCTGTCGTATGAAGTTATAATGCACGGCATTAATCTCTACCGAGGTGACTGACGATGCTCCACGTGATGCAAACTCGTAGCTAATAGAGCCCGTGCCAGCAAATAGGTCGAGTACTTCCAGCTCTTCGAAGTCGAGGCGATTGCCAAGCACATTGAAAAGATTCTCCTTGGCAAAGTCGGTCGTAGGACGTGCACGTAGATTTTTTGGCGGAGTGATATTACGGCCTCCGCATCGGCCACTGATTATTCTCATTATATAGCTATTAATGACGTCAGCCCAAGGGCGTGTCGCAGTATATATATAAATATAGGTATAAAAAGAGCCCGTCCTCATTGGGGACGAGCTCATATGTTCTCTCAGTAAAGGATTACTCCCAGTTACCAGCCTCGTTGTTTGAACCCTCCATAGAACCGAACTTCAAACCACCATATGCGTTGAAGTTGTTCTCACGGTCGTCGATGAGGTTAATAACGTTCTGACGATAAGCAATTGTATCGAGGTACCACTTATAAGGTGCACGACACTCAACAACGGGAACCTTAACGTTACCAGCTGTTACGAAGTCAGCCTCAAGGATAAACTCAACCTTGTTGTCAGTGTGGGGGATGAAACGCAAATTCTGGATATCCTCCTTAGTGAGCTTACGGGGGTTGAAGATAGTATCAACAACAGCGATGTTGTACTGCTCTACGTTCTTCTTACCCTGCTTCTTAAGCTGAGCCATAGCAACAGAGTCATCCTCGTCAACCAACTTACGCTCCATTGTGAGCGAGTCGTTCAAGATAAAGTTAATGAGTGAATCGAAGTCGCCGGTGAACTGCTGGTACTTGCTCTTGTAAGCACGCTGTGCAGCACGAATGTCCTTCAACTTAACGATTACCTCAGCATTACGCTCCTCCAACTGCTGCTCGAAGCTGATGGGAGTGTAGATAAGATTAGCAACCACATAAACCAATCCGATGATTGCCAGACCAAGAATAAATTGTATTCCCTTTTTCATTTTTTAGTTATTTGTTATTAAGTTTGTATTCCAATTTACGATTAAAATCGACGACCAAATGCTTAACACTTATATCGCAGGCCAAATTTACGAAAAAATCTCATTCGAAACAACTTTTAGTCAGAAAAAAGTTGTAGAAATGTTATCCGACTACCTTTCTTCGCCTAAAAACGAGCAAATTTTCGTTCTGAACGGCTATGCGGGCACCGGAAAGACCACTTTGGTGGCTGCCGTAGTGGAGGTGTTGGAGCAGATGCAAGTGCCTACAGTTTTGCTCGCTCCGACGGGTCGGGCAGCGAAGGTTCTCTCGCGTTATTGTCATCGTCCGGCGCTCACCATTCACAAGCGAATTTACCGTGAACGCACCACGGCAGACTATGAGTCACACTTTACACTCAACATCAACAAGGAGCGTGGTGCAGTCTTTATCGTCGACGAGGCTTCGATGCTCTCCGACTCTACATCCGATGGACAGATTTTCGGCAGTGGCTCATTGCTTGACGACCTTGTTAAATATGTGCGCTCGGGTCGCGATTGTCGTCTTATTTTGGTAGGTGATAATGCCCAGTTGCCTCCCGTTGGTTCGCCTTTTAGTCCTGCACTCGATGAGACTGTTATGCGTGGCTACGGCGAGGTTGTGTATGCCTCGATGGACGATGTGGTGCGCCAACAGGCTGAGTCTGGTATCTTGTTCAATGCCACAATGTTACGCTGTATGCTAGAGAACGATATTTGTGAGATACCACACCTTGATATGAACTACCCTGACGTGGAGTCTATCACGGGTGGCGAGGTGATGGAGAAGGTGCAGGAGTGCTACGACAGATACGGTAGCGAGGAGACCATTATCATCACCCGTTCAAACCGTCGAGCCAACCGCTACAACGAGGGCGTGCGTCGTTATAACCTTTCGGCCGAGGAGGCTATTGAGAGTGGTGACAGACTGATGGTGGTGAAGAATAACTACTATTTCACCGAGCGCGAACAGGAGTGCCCGATGAGTTTTGTGGCCAATGGTGATGTTGCGCAGTTGCGTAAGATTCGCCGTTTTGAGGATTTTTATGGGTTCCATTTTGCCGATGCGGTGCTTTCGTTTCCCGACTATAATGACTATGAGATTGGGTGCAAGATTTTGCTCGATACAATCACCTCAGAGTCGCCATCGCTTACGCGCGAGGAGGGTCAGCGCCTGTTTGCGGAGGTTGAGCAGGATTATCTCGACATAAAGAGCCGCCTCAAGCGCCTCAAGGAGATCCGCGAAAACCAGCATTTTAATGCTGTTCAGGTTAAGTTTGCCTATGCTGTGACGTGTCATAAGGCGCAGGGTGGCCAGTGGAAGGCGGTCTTTGTCGATAGGGCACTCTTCGGCGATGAGCCCATGACGGGTGATATGTTGCGCTGGCTCTACACGGCCATTACTCGCGCAACGGAGCGTTTGTATCTAGTCAATTTCGATGAGAGATTTTTCGAGTAGAGAAGAAACGGGATGCAGCGTTGTCTATGCATAAATGTCGCCGCACAAAATTTTGTATTGACAGGTTTATTTTCTATCTTTGCATCTTAACATCGTATAATTTAGAACTCTTAACCTATGGCCGTCGAAAAGAAATATGTGGAGACACCCTTGATGAAACAATACTATCAAATCAAGGCCGTACACCCCGATGCTATATTGCTGTTTCGTGTGGGTGACTTCTACGAAACTTTTGGCGACGACGCTATCAAAGCTTCGTCGATTCTTGGCATCACTCTCACTCGTCGTGCCAATGGCTCAGCCTCGTCGGTCGAGTTGGGTGGTTTCCCTCATCACGCTGTAGATGTATATCTTCCCAAACTTGTTCGTGCAGGCGAGCGAGTGGCTATATGTGAGCAGTTGGAGGATCCCAAGTTGGTTAAGGGCTTGGTTAAACGCGGTGTTATCGAGTTGGTTACTCCGGGCGTCGTGATGGGTGATAACATCCTGCCTGCCAAGGAGAACTCATTTCTGGCAGCTGTGTGCTTTGGAGCGAAATCTACGGCTGTGGCATTTCTTGATATATCTACTGGAGAGTTCTATATTGCCCAGGGCGACGACCGCTACATTGATAAATTGATGGCATCTTTCGCCCCGAAAGAGGTGCTTTATGCGCGTAGCTCTGCAGATCGTTTTCAGTCGTTATTCGGCTCACGTTTCTATACTTACCGCCTTGAGGATTGGGTATTCTCGGCTGAGGTGGGTTATGACCGTCTTTGTAAGCAGTTCTCAACTCCCTCGCTCAAGGGCTTTGGCGTTGAGGGTATGAACGACGCCATTGCTGCCGCAGGTGCAGTGTTGTACTATCTGGAGTTTACCGAGCATCGCGACACGGCTCACATAGCATCCATCTCGCGCATCGATAGCGACGATGCTGTGTGGATTGATAAGTTCACCATCCGTAACCTCGAACTATTCAATTCGGGTGGTGGTGTAAAGACAAGTTTTACCGAGGTCATCGACCGTACACTAACCTCTATGGGTGGCCGTCTGCTGCGTCGTTGGGTGGCTATGCCTCTGCGTGATAAGGCTCGCATCGAGCGTCGTCAGGATGTGGTGCAGAGCTTAATGATGGATAGCACGCTGGCTGAGGCCTTGCGTGAGCAGATAGCCTCGATAGGCGATTTGGAGCGTCTCTCTTCTCGTATCGCTGCAGCGCGTATTCTGCCCCGCGAGCTGGTGCAACTCAAGTCATCGCTCACGGCTATCGAAACCCTTAAGGCCCTGCTCGACTCTACCGACTCTCAGCCATTGAACGCCATTGCCGATGAGATTGACCCTCTAACACAGTTGCGCGATCTGCTCGCCACGACCATCTATCCCGATCCTGCCAATAATCAGATACAGAAGGGAGGCGTTATTGCCGATGGTGTTTCAGCGGAATTGGACGACTTGCGTCGTGTGGCTCTGCACGGAAAAGATGTATTGTCGCAAATCCTTCAGCGCGAGAGCGAGGCTACTGGTATTCCGTCGCTTAAGATTAGTTATAATAATGTATTCGGTTATTACATTGAGGTACGTAATACTCATAAAGATAAGGTGCCCGAGACGTGGATTCGTAAGCAGACGCTTACCGCTGCCGAGCGCTACATAACCGAGGAGTTGAAAGAGTATGAGGAGAAGATTCTCGGTGCGCAGGATCGTATCCTTGCCATTGAGTTGGAGATATACAATGCCCTTGTTCAGCGTGCGGCAACCTACTTAAAGAGCATCTTGCGTGATGCCGCGGTGGTGGCTCGCCTCGACTGCTTGCAGTCGTTTGCTTCGATGGCTGTAGAGTGCCGATATGTGCGTCCTACGCTTGATGAGGGTACGGTAATCGACATTTGTCAGGGGCGTCATCCCGTCATCGAGCGATTGATGGGTGTGGGTGAGGAGTATATCCCCAACGATGTGTTGCTCAACGACCGCGACCAGCAGATAATGATGATTACGGGTCCCAATATGTCGGGTAAGTCAGCTCTATTGCGTCAGACGGCGCTCATTATCCTCATGGCGCAGATGGGTTCGTTCGTTCCTGCCGAGAAGGCTCACATTGGCCTTGTGGATAAGATATTTACGCGCGTAGGTGCGTCGGATAATATCTCGCAGGGCGAGTCAACATTTATGGTTGAGATGCTGGAGTCGGCGAGCATCCTGAATAACCTCTCGGAGCGAAGCCTCATCCTGCTTGATGAGATCGGTCGAGGCACAAGCACCTATG
>JAZQSN010000011.1:0-30419 GCA_045630065.1 Alistipes sp. | reverse complement strand
CCCTCGTTTCCGACATTCTCAGTCTGGCGAAGTTTTTCCATAATCTTGTCAGCAATCTCGTCTGACGACAGTTTGATGTAGTCGAAAAATGTGCGTTGGTCTTTATGGCCACTGATTGACATCATCTGCACGGTGTCGAATAGTCCGGTAAGGTAAAGATTGGTAATTCCGCTTCGCCGCGCGGTGTGAGTTCTACCTAAGTCGAAGACATATTTAATGACATCGCCATCGTCGTTACGTATAAATTCCACATCGCCACGTTCTTCCATTTCACGTTCGCGCATAGTGAGTTTGGTAATTTCTGTTTTTTGCAACGACGGAACCTCTTCGGATAGTCGTTTGAGTATATCCTTTATATATCTGTTGAGAATAACATCAGAGATTTCGGGAATATTAAAATCGTAACGCTCGGCAATGCGCAGTAGGTTGTCGTTCATAATTGGAACAACAACCGGTGTGCTGGTTTTCTTTTGTATCAAGCGGACAACCTTGTTGCCTCTTGCAGTGGTGGTAAAGTTATTAGCTGTAAGTGCAGAATAGTCGCTGTATCGCTGACAAGTGTAACAACCAACAAGGAACACATCGCGCACTTGAGCATCCAACCCCTCTAACGGCATTTCATACAAGGCCTGAAGCTCTGCATCGTTCAAATAGATTTCTTTTGCTTTATCACATTCGCGTACTCGGATTTTTGAGAAACACTTTTCGGCAACGGAATTATTGTGGAATCTGGCTTTATGGGCATAGCCTACCATTGCACGGAAACATACAAGGTATTTGTTGATACTCTTGGGCATATAGCCTTCCTTCTCCAACATAAAGAGAAACTTATCCACCAACCGCTGGTCGATACTTTCCCAAGTGAACGGGTACTTTTTATGGAAGCGTTCAAGAATAAGCCTAAAAGATTCCCATACTTTACAAGTATTGGTACTATAGGTGTTGCCATTATGCTTAATGGAGCCCTCTCTGATTCCTGCAATGAAGTCATTGAGGAAAGTTCGCACGTCTTTTTTACGGGCTTCCTCAGCAGCTTGTTTCTTCTGCTTGCGTTCTTCTTCCTCTTTGCGCTGCTGCTCTCTGATCTCAGCAAAGACAATAGACTCAACCGCACGGTCTATGTATGTATCTTCAAATTTACCCTGACTCAACAGTTCTTCCAATGCCTGGTCGATGGCGCACATCTTACGATAAATAGTCTGCCAGTCTTTGGTTCGATAGAACTTCTCCAAACTTGCAGCATCCTTATTTGCTCTCTCCCACCCATTGCGATCAATCACAATTCTAGTATTGACATTCTTGTCAATCTTAGGAACACGCTTCCTTATTCGGACGAACAATGTAGCCTCTTTACTTGTGCCTTTTCTCAGAAAATAGTTGCCCATAGTATTTTTCTTTATAAATCCTCTACAAAGATAGGGAAAGATTCCGAGATTTGTCACCACATTGTCACCACATTTTCAAAATTAGCTTAATATTGACTTTTTAAAAGAAATTTGTAAAACATTATATTTCAATACATTTCTTATTTCTTTTAATTTTTGTAATTAAATAAAATAAAGAAAATAGAGTTCTGGTGGCACCACTTGAAAATAAAGCAGTTACGATAAAAAGTAGCTGCTTTTTTTGTTGTTCTATGGCAGGTTTACACAGGCTGAGTTAAACCGAGAGTTAAACCATATAAATTTGACATTTTTGGCTTTTTCCAAATAATTCTATAACTTTACCAATATAATTAGTACACTTTTGAAAAGACCAAAAATGGTTGCTGTGGGATTTTGCAGGATATTATTTACTTACTTTTTGGAACTTCCTAAGATATTATAGGCTGGATGACAGGTGCAATATAGCCAACATATTAAACTTTTGTAAATTAGTTTTCGAATTAGGAAAATAAGAAATATGAAAAACTTATTATTGATTTTATGCTTAGCTACCCTTTTGTCGTGCAATAGCAGTAATAATACAAACAGAGGCATTGCGGCAGAAGATTCTGCTGTTGATGCAGGTGCATATTCCGAAACAAGTGCAGTTGCAGAAAACGGAGGGAAAGAGACTCTCAATGACATCCGCTTTGCAGGATGGGGCAAAAACGAGTGGGCTGATAACGACTATATTCGTGCGGTTAGAAAATATATAGATGCTTATAATAGCGGGAAAATAAAGAATCCAGACCTGGATGAACATAAAAAATACATTCAAGGCAAGTTCGCAATTGCAGATATACAGCCTTATATAGCGGGCGGTGCACTCATTTACATTATTTTCTATGACAACCCCGAACATACTTTTTCAGCGCATGTTTACAGCGATGTTGATGAGCAGACAAGGGTTGTTTCCAACTATGAGTGTCGTGGCTTGAGAAACGAGAATATGGACTTAGAGTTTAGCCAAGAGGATATTCTCCAATTCCTGAAGGAGTGCCCAGAGCATAGATTGTGGTAATTTATGAAGATGAACTCGAAAGCAAATAAATGGTTGTGGATTATATCTACACTATTAGCTATCGTAGTTATAGGTTTTTTGATAGCCCTAAGCGATGGTCACGATTTTGAGGTTGATGGAATCTGTTACAAAGTAGTTGATGACGCATCTAACGCAGTTAAGGTTACATATAAAGGAGGCGATTGGACGGCTTTTGAACACGAATATAGTGGTGTTGTTGTAATCCCTAAAGAGCTAACTTTCAAGGGTATAAATTACATAGTTGAACAAATCGATACAGATGCTTTTCGTGGCTGTAGTAAGATAACCAGCATTTCCATTCCTGAGAGTGTGTGGTGTGTGGGGAATGGTGTCTTTGGGGGTTGTGATGGTTTAAAAGAGATCCATATTGATGACCTTTCGGCTTGGTGTGAGCTGTCTTTCAACGATGTGGTTGATGACGCTGGCGATTCGCCTTTAAACAATGCCGATGGGCTTTATCTGAATGGAGAGCTGATAACAGATATTGTTGTTCCAAAAGATGTGACCGAGATTGGAGCACATTCATTTGAGGGATATAAAAATATTAGGAGTGTTGTTCTGCATAAAGGCATTGCAACTATACACAAGTCTGCTTTTTTTAATTGTGCCAACCTTATTGATGTAACCTTTGCCGATGAAGTAGAATACATTGGACCATATGCATTTGACGGCACACCTTGGCTCGAAAATCAGCCCGATGGCGAGGTTTATATAGGGAATTTGCTCTATAAATATAAGGGAGAAATGTCATCCAATACAAGCATCGTAATCACGGATGGTACAGAAACTATTTGCCAATCGGCATTTGATTGTTGTGAGGGCTTGACGAGCATTACTCTGCCAAGCAGTCTGAAAGATATTCAAAATTATGCGTTTAATGGTTGCGATAATCTTAAGGAGATATATTGTAAAGCGCTCACGCCACCATATATAAACAGTTCTTACAACAACTTCCACGATGATGCGGTAGTATATGTGCCAAAAGGAACTCGAGAAGCATACAGGGAGGCTAGCCGTCTTTTCGAGAATGTGGTAGAGGTTGATTTTTCGAACTAGATTTAAAATGAAGAAAATCACACTATTAGGAACGGTGCTACTTCTGATCTTAGGCTCGTTTGTTTTAAGTTATTGCAGTAGTCCGAATGAGAATTACCTACAGGCAGCAAAGGAGGCAACTACTCCAAATTTCAATTTTCTGTTTGCGAAAAATGCCTCTTTACCAGGGCGCATTGGTATGACATTAACAGGTAAAAGACATAAGACCTGCATTAATACGGTAACATCTTTCTTCAACGAATATCATACTTGCTCCAATTGCGAGGATTTTGTGGCTAATCCTGAGAGATGGAATTTTGAGCAAGCATCAATGCCGAAAGTGGGAGATATAGTAATACAACATGATCCAGAAACTGGCAGAGCTTACCACGCCGCTATTATCGTTGATATTAAGAATGGTAAGTACTATGTAAACCATGCAGTAAGAACAAACTATTACAAGGGGGTGGAATTAAAGAATAAAAAGAGGTTGTCTTTTTACAGATATATATCAGATTAAAATTGCAAGTGCATCTTTGTAAGATATTAAAATAATAGGCTGCTAACCTCCCGTTAGCAGCCTATTATCATATTTTGGGGTTAGGGCTCGGTGAGCCCTATGTTTTTTGTATTACTTCACAAGTTCGTACTCTCGGCTACCCAAACCAATCTTCTCGGCGTGCTCGAGGCAAGAGCGCCACTCTGACTCGGGAGTCGAGTTCTTGAAGTGGTCGTGATGGTCGTGGAAATCGGGCGAGTGCATATGGTCGTAGAGCTGGCTACCCGGCATAGGTGTTGCGGCCAAGCAGGCATCTACGCAAGCCTGATCCAATGCCAAGGGGTCGGCTGATGCAAACATACCGATATTGGGCAAGATGGGAGCATCGTTCTCAGCGTGGCAATCGCAGTTGGGCGAGATGTCAAGCACGAGCGAGATATGGAAATGAGGACGACCATCCACTACGGCCTTTGCATACTCGGCCATACGGCGGTTAAGCAACTCGGGAGCCTGCTCGTTTGCAAACGAGATAGCATCGAAGTTACAAGCGCCCAAGCAACGGCCACAACCAACGCAGTTGTCGGTGTTTACCTTCATCTTGCGAGTAGTCTCGTCGAAATAGAGTCCATTGTTAGCGCACTGAGCCATACACTTCATACAGCCACGGCAACGCTTCTCGCTGATGTGGGGCTGACCACCACTATGCTGGTCGGTCTTACCGGCACGTGAGCCGCAACCCATACCGATGTTCTTGATAGCACCACCAAAGCCTGTCATCTCGTGGCCCTTGAAGTGGCTGAGGCTGATGAAGATGTCGGCATCCATCACGGCGCGGCCAATCTTGGCATACTTCACATACTCACCACCAACAACGGGAACGTCGATATCATCGGTACCCTTCAGACCGTCACCAATGATGATAGGACAGCCAACTGTCAGGGGGGTAAAACCATTCTCCCACGCACAATACAAGTGCTCGAGAGCATTCTTACGACTACCGGGATACATTGTGTTACAATCGGTGAGGAAAGGCTTACCACCCAACTGCTTAACCGCATCAACAACGGCACGTGCATAGTTGGGACGCAAATATGAGATGTTGCCCAACTCACCAAAGTGCATCTTGATAGCTACAAATTTGCCATCCATATCAATATCAGCAAGACCAGCCTTGAGAATCAGCTTCTTGAGTTTTGTGGGAAGACCGTCTCCGTGAGCCTTGGTTCGGAAATCGGTAAAGAATACTTTCGACTTTTGCATAGTTGTGTTTTTTATGTTTATACAAAGTAAATGATAAAATCACAAAATCGCAAGCCAAATGACAAAAAATATATGTTATAGCGATGTGAATTTGCGCCAATATCGCAATTGTAGCCACTGCTAAATCTTAACTCGTTGGCATGGGTGATTTGACTGAGGCCAATGGGTTGACATGTTGTGAGGCTTGATGGAATATATCACGCGGCGGGGGCGGATATCGGAGTCGGGTGGGGGATTCTGGTGGTTATGCCTGAAGGCGTTTTTGTGCTTGGATAATATCTTGTGTGATAGGGTTTTTAAGAGGTGGCCTAGGGCGGATTAATAACACAAAACGAGCGCTTGCTATCGGAGTTCGAGAAAGGGGGAATTTATGGGTCATTTTATGGCTAATGGAAATTTTTTTATATCTTTGTATTAGGCGAATGAGTGTTTGTTCGATTGTAAATGTTAATTTGTCAGTATCCTTTTTTTGTGGATGGTGATTGATGGAGCGTCAAGTTGTTTGGCGATGCGTGATATAATGAGGTTATTTTCAGTGTATTGCGCGATTGAGGGGTGCTTCTCCAGGAAGTCGGCAACCTTTGTGGAATGGCGCATACGTTTGGTTGCGTCGAAGCTCACGGGCAAACATTGACATAGAAAAAAGTCGATAAAACACCCGACCCACTATAGTGCGTTAGCACTTTACGCGCGCACGTACGAAGTAATGCGAGCCGATTATGTGGTAAGAAGAGTCCTATATCAGCCGCATTTGGTCGTGTCTCGCCACAAATTACGCACGTTTTACGGAAGAAAAAGGTACGTTGGCGGAGCGTCGCTCGCGTTGAGTTTGGGCGACAAGATTAAAATAGTGCCAGGGTATAGAGTAGTAAATTTAAAACTCATTTAGGGTTATGAAAATAGCAGTAGCCGGAACAGGATATGTCGGTTTGTCGATAGCTGTGCTTCTAGCGCAACATAACGATGTCATGGCCGTAGATGTGGTTCCCGATAAGGTGAAGAAGATAAACAACAGAATCTCTCCGATTCAGGATGAGTATGTTGAGCGATATCTGTCGCAACACAATCTTAACCTGCGGGCCACTTTGGATTGGCGTGAGGCATACCGCGATGCTGCGTTTGTGGTCATAGCCGCACCGACGAATTACGATCCGCAGAAGAATTTCTTCGATACACACCATATCGAGGATGTGATTGATTGCGTACTGGAGGTCAATCCGAGTGCTGTGATGGTTATCAAGAGCACCATCCCCGTAGGCTATTGCCGTTCGTTGTATGTAAAATATGCAAAAATATATAGAGAGAAGGGGCTGGATAAAACCCATAAGTTCAATCTGCTCTTTTCGCCCGAGTTCCTACGCGAGAGTAAGGCTTTGTACGATAATCTCTATCCGAGCCGTATCATCGTAGGATATCCTAAGTTGATCGAGCATTATAACGAGGAGAATGAGGCTATCGAGGCTATCGCAGGCGAAAATCTGGAGCAGGCTGCTCGCACATTTGCAAAGCTATTGCAACAGGGAGCGCTGAAGGAGGATGTCCCGATGCTGTTTATGGGGCTGAAGGAGGCTGAGGCGGTTAAACTCTTTGCAAATACCTATCTGGCTCTTAGAGTGAGCTATTTCAACGAGCTTGATACCTATGCTGAGATGAAGGGTCTTAACACTCAGGCTATCATCGAGGGTGTGGGCCTAGATCCCCGCATCGGAACGCATTATAACAATCCCTCGTTTGGTTATGGCGGCTATTGCCTGCCCAAGGATGCTAAGCAGTTGCTGGCAAATTATCAAGATGTGCCGCAGAATATGATGACGGCCATTGTTGAGTCGAACCGCACGCGCAAGGATTTTATTGCCGACCAGATTCTCACCAAAGCGGGGTATTACACTGGCTCCAGCAATTGGGATAAGAGCATCGAACGAGATATTGTGATAGGCGTGTATCGCCTTACGATGAAGAGTAATTCCGATAACTTCCGCCAGAGTGCCATTCAGGGCATTATGAAACGCATAAAGGCCAAAGGTGCAAAGGTTATTATATATGAACCAACAATTCAAAATGGAGAAACATTTTTTGGAAGTGTAGTGGTAAACGACCTTGAGGAGTTCAAGAAAATC
This sequence comes from Alistipes sp., assembly GCA_045630065.1. Taxonomy (GTDB): domain Bacteria; phylum Bacteroidota; class Bacteroidia; order Bacteroidales; family Rikenellaceae; genus Alistipes. The sequence goes on along the minus strand of JAZQSN010000011.1, from coordinate 23,042 downwards.
AGTCAAGCAATCATAGCAAATCGCTATGATAAAAGTCTGGATGATGTGAAGGAGAAGGTATATACGCGCGACATTTTTCAAAGAGATTAGCTAAAATAGAGAATGAAAGGCATAGTCCTCGCAGGTGGTAGCGGTACACGATTGTATCCTATCACAAAAGGAATCAGCAAGCAGTTGATGCCGATTTATGATAAACCGATGGTTTATTATCCCATTTCGGTGTTGATGCTGGCTGGAATCAGAGATATTTTGATTATCTCGACCCCGTATGATTTGCCACTCTTCAAGCGTCTGCTTGGCGATGGCTCGGATTATGGTGTGCACTTCGAGTATGCCGAGCAGCCCTCACCCGATGGCTTGGCTCAGGCGTTTACCATTGGTGCAGACTTTATCGGTAACGATAGTGCTTGCCTTGTGTTGGGAGATAATATTTTCCACGGTGCGGGTTTTACAAGAATGCTCAAGGAAGCGGTACGTACTGCCGAGCAGGAGCAGAAAGCAACCGTATTCGGATATTGGGTAAGCGACCCCGAACGTTATGGCGTAGCCGAGTTCGATGCGGAGGGCAACTGCCTGAGCATTGAGGAGAAACCTGCACATCCCAAGTCGAACTATGCTGTTGTGGGACTCTACTTCTATCCCAACAAGGTTGTGGATGTGGCAAGAAACATAAAACCGTCGGCTCGTGGTGAGTATGAGATTACCTCCGTCAATCAACGTTTCCTTGCCGATGGCGAGTTGAAGGTGCAGACCCTGGGACGTGGTTTTGCGTGGCTTGACACGGGTACTCACGACTCTTTGTCCGAGGCTTCGACCTACATCGAGGTGCTGGAGAAGCGTCAGGGCCTGAAAGTGGCTTGCCTTGAGGGTATTGCTTATCGTCAGGGATGGATATCGGAGGAGCGTATGCGCGAGTTGGCTCAGCCTATGCTCAAGAATCAGTATGGTCAGTATCTTTTGAAGGTGGTTGACGAGTTGAAAGATACGGGTCGCCCTAATCTTGAGTTGTAATGAAGGTAATCAAAACAGCAATAGAGGATGTCGTAATCATCGAACCCGATGTGTTCGGTGATGCGCGTGGTTACTTCTTCGAGAGTTATTCGCAGAAGAAGTTCGATGAGCAGGTGCGCAAGGTAACGTTTGTGCAGGATAATGAGAGTAAGTCGAAATATGGCGTGCTTAGAGGTCTGCACTTTCAGAAGGGCAAGGATGCGCAGTCGAAACTTGTGAGGGTAGTCAAGGGTCGTGTGTTGGATGTGGCTGTCGATATCCGCAAGGGCTCGCCCACGTTTGGTAGGTACGTTGCCGTGGAACTCAGCGAAGATAATCATCGTCAACTATTCGTGCCACGAGGCTTTGCGCACGGATTTTCGGTTTTGAGTGAGGAGGCTGTATTCCAATACAAGTGCGATAATCTTTATGCTCCGCAGGCCGAAGGTGCCATTGCGTGGGATGACCCCGATATAGGCATTGACTGGGGACTCCCTGCCGAGGATGTACTTCTCTCGGCAAAGGATACCGCTCATCCAAGACTGAGCCAGACAACCGAATTGTTTGACTATAACACAGACTACTATGCAGAGTAAGCGAATTCTTGTTACAGGAGCTAATGGGCAGTTGGGCAGTGAGATGCGTAAGCTCGGAGCTGTGTCGCCCAGCGAATATATATTTACCGATGTGGCCGAGTTGGATATAACCAGCAAGGAGGCCATCGAGGAGTTTGTTCAGCAGAACAATATCAACATTATAATCAACTGCGCCGCATACACCAACGTGGATAAGGCTGAGGATGATGAGGCGACGGCCGAATTGATTAACGCTACGGCGGTACGCAATCTGGCTGAGGTAATGAAGAAGGTCGATGGCACATTGTTTCACGTCTCGACCGATTATGTCTTCGGTGCCGAGGGTAACACCCCCCGCACGGAGGATATGCCCACCAATCCGTTGGGTGTGTATGGTAGAACAAAGCTACGTGGTGAGCAGGCTATCGCTGAGGTTGGAGTTAAGGCTCTTATCTTCCGCACAGCGTGGCTCTACTCGGAGTATGGAAACAATTTTCTGAAGACTATGCTCCGCCTTACGAAGGAGAAGGAGGCGCTCAACGTAGTCTTCGACCAGGTGGGTACTCCTACTTATGCAGGCGATTTGGCGTTGGCCATCTTCTCGATTATCGAGGGTGACAAGTATGCCGGCAACGAGGGTATATACCACTTCTCGAACGAGGGAGTATGTTCGTGGTACGACTTTGCACAGGAGATTGCAACGGCTATGCGACACGAGTGCCGTCTGTTACCTTGCCACTCGTCGGAGTTTCCCTCAAAGGTGACGCGTCCGCCTTACTCGGTGCTGGATAAGACCAAAATCAAGCTGACCTTCGGTGTGGAGATTCCTCATTGGAGGGATTCGATGATTTACTGTCTGAAGCGTATCTTTATGCAGCAGCAGGCGGGTCAGTAACCAAATTTAGCTTTATAAGTAAATAGAGAATATACGATGAAAAATATATTGATTACGGGCGGTGCTGGTTTTATCGGAAGTCACGTTGTACGCCTGTTTGTGAATAAATACCCCGAGTACAACATCATCAACCTCGATAAGTTGACTTATGCGGGAAATTTGGCTAACCTCAAGGATGTTGAACATAAGCCCAACTACACGTTTGTAAAGGCCGACATCTGCGACTTCGATGCCATCTATAAGCTCTTCGAGCAGTACGATATTGATGGTGTAATACACCTTGCAGCCGAGAGTCACGTAGACCGCTCTATCAAGGACCCCTTCACCTTTGCCCGCACCAATGTGATGGGTACTCTGTCGCTCTTGCAGGCGGCAAAGCTCTATTGGCTGAGTAAAGAGGAGAAGTTTAGCGGCAAGCGATTCTACCACATCTCGACCGATGAGGTGTATGGCGCATTGGAGCTGTCGCATCCCGAGGGTATTGAGCCTCCGTTTACTACCACTGCATCGTCGGGCGAGCATCATCTGGCTTACGGCAAGGATTTCTTTTACGAGACCACCAAGTATAATCCTCACTCGCCTTACTCAGCCTCGAAGGCCTCTTCGGATCACTTCGTGCGTGCCTACCACGACACCTACGGCCTACCGACGATTGTAACCAACTGCTCGAATAACTATGGCCCGTACCAATTCCCCGAGAAGTTAATACCGCTATTCATTAACAATATCCGCCAGCGCAAGCCTCTGCCCGTATATGGCAAGGGCGAGAATGTGCGAGATTGGTTGTATGTTGAGGACCACGCCCGTGCAATCGACGTGATTTTCCATAATGGCAAGGTTGCCGACACCTACAACATCGGTGGTTTCAACGAGTGGAAGAATATCGACCTGATTAAGGTTATAATTAAGACCGTCGACCGCCTGCTGGGTAATCCCGAGGGGTACTCGTTGGAGTTGATAACCTATGTAACCGACCGTGCCGGTCACGATTTGCGTTATGCTATTGACTCGACCAAACTGCAGAAGGAGCTCGGCTGGGAGCCCTCGTTGCAATTTGAGGAGGGTATAGAAAAGACCGTTCGCTGGTATCTCGACAATCAGGAATGGATGGACAATATCACAAGTGGCGACTACGAGAAATACTACGAAGAGATGTATAAGTGTCGATAGAAGATGGCATCATTAAAGGGAAATGTACTACTTAATTTTATTAACACCATAACGGGAATCATCTTTCCCGTTATCACATTCCCTTATGCCTCTCGCATTTTACTTCCCGATGGAATAGGAGCAGTCAATTTCCTTACGTCGATAGTAAATTACATCATTCTGCTAACAAGTCTGGGAATCCCCATGTATGCCGTCAGGGAGATAGCAAAGCATAGGGATGATATAGCATTGCGAAACAAAATCACCGTTGAAATAGCGATACTGAGCATTGTGCTGTGTATGGTTGGTTACATTGCAGTGTGGATGCTGGCGGAGTTTGTGCCCCGAATTGGAGCCTCGTCGCATTTGTTTTACATACTCAGTTTGTCGGTTTTGTTTACGGGAATAGGTGTCAATTGGTTCTATCAGGGAATAGAGGATTTTAAGTTTATCACAATTCGTGCGGTGGTAATTCGAACACTTGCGGCGTTGTCGTTGTTCCTGCTGGTAAAGGATACGGGCGATTTGCTAATATATGGCGCTATAACGGTGGGCTCGACCGTAGGCAATAATGTGATAAACTTCGTTCACCTAAAAAAGTATATTCGTTTGGGCCAGATACAATGGCGCAGGCTGGATATCGCAAGACACATCAAGCCCGCCATTCATATATTTGTGCTCAACGTCATAATAAGCATATATATCAACTTAAACTCCGTGATGTTGGGATTTATGCAGGGCGATGAAGCCGTGGGATTGTACGCCGCAGGAAATAAAATAGCCCATATCGTTTTGTCGGTTGTAACTTCGCTCGGTGTTGTGATGATTCCCCGCTGTTCGAACCTTGTCGAGATGGGTAATATGAAGGAGTTTGGGGTTGTGATTGGCAAGGCAACTCGCCTTGTGATGTGTATGGCATTACCCTTTACCGTGGGGCTAATGCTGCTGGCGGCGCCCGTAGTCAGGATATTCTGCGGTGAGAGTTTTCTAGAGGCCATCCCCGTAGTGTATTGGACGGCTCCGATTATAATTTTTATAGGACTCTCCAATGTAATTGGATTACAGGTGCTGTACCCACAGGGAAAGGAGAATATCGTTATATGGAGCACTCTGGGTGGAGCGGTGTTTAATTTGATTTTGAATTTGTTGTTGATTCCGATTTATTCGCAGATAGGTGCTGCTATTGCAACGTTTATCGCCGAATTAGCGGTATTGATTATTCAAATTATATTGGGATGCAGATACTTCCCATTGAAGATAAAGGATATCAAATATCAACCATATGTGGTGGCAACGATAATAATGACGCTGGCCGTTGTTGCTATCGTGTTTGCAACCGAAAATATGTGGATGCAGTTACTGTTGTCGGTGCTAGTTGGTGGAGGCCTCTATGCTGCATACCTCCTATACGTGAAGGATGATATCACTGAGTCAATGATAAATCTTGTATTAAAAAAGTGATAAATGTCAAACAACTACGACTTTTTGATTGTTGGTGCGGGCTTGTTCGGTGCTACGTTTGCCTATCGTGCCAAGCAGGCTGGCAAGCGATGCCTTGTTATCGATAAACGTGCACATGTGGGTGGTAACCTCTACTGCGAGCAGGTGGAAGGTATAAACGTACATAAGTATGGAGCACATATTTTCCACACCAACAGTAAGCAGGTGTGGGAGTTCGTGAACTCGATTGTGGAGTTCAACCGCTACACCAACTCCCCTGTGGCCAACTACAAGGGCGAGCTCTACAACCTGCCCTTCAATATGAATACCTTCAACCGTATGTGGGGCGTGAAGACTCCGGCCGAGGCCGAGGCAAAGATTGCCGAGCAGAGAGCCGAGGCTGTAGCCGCATTGGCAGGTCGTGAGCCCGCAAATCTCAAGGAGCAGGCTCTGACGCTGGTCGGTAAGGATATATTCGAGAAACTCATTCAGGGCTACACCGAGAAGCAGTGGGGTCGCAAGTGCGAGGAGTTGCCTGCATTTATCATCAAGCGCCTGCCCGTGCGTCTGGTTTTCGATAACAACTACTTTAACGACCGCTATCAGGGTATTCCCATCGGAGGCTACAATCGCCTTATCGAGGGTCTTTTAGAGGGCGTCGAGGTGAAAACTGGTGTCGATTTCTTTGCCGAGCGTGCGAAGTGGGAGGCTATGGCCGATAAGGTGGTATTCACGGGCAAGATTGACGAGTATTACGACTACCGCTATGGTAAGCTGGAGTATCGCACGGTGCGCTTCGAGGAGGAGATTATCGATTGTGCCAACTGTCAGGGTAACGCCGTGGTGAACTATACCGAGCGTGAGGTACCATATACGCGTGTTATCGAGCATAAGCACTTCGAGATGTTCGGCGCGGAGGTGTATGCTGCGCCCAAGACAGTCATCTCGCGTGAGTACTCTACAGAGTGGCAGGAGGGTATGGAGCCCTACTATCCTGTGAACGACGAGCGGAACTCGGCTCTATATGAGCAGTACAGAGCTCTGGCCGAGCGAGAGCAGAATACTATCTTTGGTGGTCGTTTGGCCGAATACAGGTACTATGATATGGCACCAATAGTGGAAAAAGTGTTGAAAATGGAGATTTAGCGGATGAAAAAGATATATATATCGAAGAATTATCGAGATAAATATACCGCATCATCTAAAGCAAAGTATGATTGTGAGAAGATCGCCGAGTCGTTGGGTTATGCCAATATCGGTCTTCCGCGAGCATACATCAGTAACAAGTTGTTGGGGCAATTGTATACCATTGTCTCAAACTTGATTGCATATTTGAAAATGCCCCCTAATGGTGCCCTGTTTCTGCAATACCCTGTTGCTATGTATAAATGGCAGATGCGAATTGCCAAACTCAGAGGCAATAGGGTGATTACTCTCATACACGATTTGAACACCCTGCGTGGTTCGTGCACCGATGATATGAAGTGTATCGAGCAGACCGATGTGCTGATTGTTCATACGCAGAGTATGAGGAAATGGTGTGAGTCGCACCTAAAATGCAGGCAAATCGCCGTGTTGGAGATATTCGACTATCTGCAGGATAACGCAAAGAGCATCGAGCGGGAGTTTTCTCCACATAACAAGAGCGTATGTTTTGCGGGTAACCTGGGGAAGAGCCCCTTTTTGGATAAACTGCAACTGAGCAATACCCAAGTCGATTTGTTCGGCATAGGCATCGAATGTAGGTCGCTGCCCCAATGCTGTGTCTATAAGGGGTGCTATCCTCCCAATGAGTTGAGTCGTCATTTGACATCGAGCTTTGGTTTGGTATGGGATGGCCCAAGTCCCGATACGTGTTCGGGTGCTGGCGGAGAGTATTTGAGGATGATTTCGCCCCACAAGCTATCGATGTATCTATCGAGCGGACTACCTGTTTTTGTGTGGAAGGAGTCGGCAATGGCAGGTTTTGTGACAAACAACGGGGTAGGTTATGCGATAAACTCGCTTCGGGAGATTGATGACATAATGCAGACCATCGATGGCAATGCCTATAACGCGTTGCTCGCCAATGTGAAGCGCGTCCAAAATAGATTGACTACGGGATATTATCTAACACAAGCAATTAAACAATAGGAATAAATTATATTTTATGTTTGAGTTAATCACATATGCCTCATACATATCAGTTTTAATCCTTTTGAATTGGATTGATTATCGGGTTTATAAGACAATTATTAATCCGATTTTCTGTTTGTCGATACCATTTTCGGTGGTGCTGGTTGTTTGTCTGCTTTTCAATGAGCGTTTGGGTTTTATTCCTTTCTATAGCCCCAGTTTATGGCTATGGAGTGTGGGTTTGTGTCTGTTTTGGTTTGGAGGACATCTGATAACAATTGTCAGCCGCAGAATCACAACCAATCAGGTGCAGGAGTATACTTCGGGGAAACTGATACATATAGTTTTTCTCGCATGTATTAGTTTTATGACAGCAAAACTTTTGGCAACAGGAGGCGATCTGGCCTTAGGCAGCAAGGAGTTGGGCGAAGAGGTGAGTGTGGGTGGCATTGTTGGCCGCGTAGCAAACATATTAATGATTGCTTTCCCATTCTATGTGTATGAAAGGGTCAATAAATATATCAAGTTCCTATTACTCGCCTTGCTATTTGTTTTTCTTACAACGCTTGGAACTAAAACGTGGTTAATGGCTACGGTGTTGGCCGCTATAATTTTGTTGATTTCGACCAAACGACTAAAACTCAATCTTAAGCTTCTGATATCGGCCTTTTTTATATTGGCGGCACTCTTTTTTCTCTACTATTATCTGGTTTTATATGACCGAATGGATAGTTTTAATCGGATAGTGGAGTTTGTCAGCCGTCACTTCTATTTCTATTTTACTTCGGGAATACTCCCTATGGGAGAGTTTGTAAGAGAGAATGATTTTAACACGATTAACTCCTATTTCCATCCTATTATAGGTTTGATAAAGACGTGGAACGGAGAGCAAATCATGGAGCATAGTAATGTGTGGATAACTACGGATCAATTTTTGGGGACACAGAGCAATGTCTTTACCTTCTTCGGAACGTTTTATATGAGCGGTACTATATGGACATACATATTTTATAGCGCTTTTTATGGCTTGTGGTGCTACCTCTTTTATGAAATATCTCGGGTGCAGAATAATGTTTTTCTGCATATCGCAAATGCATTTAATTGCGCTATTTTATTTTTCGGTTGGTATAACTGCGGATTTGGATTATTGAGAATATGGGAAATTGTAATACTATCGTGTGTTCTATATTTCATAAGCAGAGTATCAGTTGTTAATACAGAACCTTAGTGATTACATTCGATATGAATAATCAAATTCTGGTATTGGGGTACTTTGGGTATGAGTCAAATAAATTGGATGGCCAGACCGTAAAGACCCGAAATGTATACGCCTTGCTTTCGCAGTTAGGGTACAAACCGACGATTTTCGATACTGAAGATTTCAGGCACGGCATACTATCCGTTTGGCGGATGGTGAAGAGGGTGTGCTGCAGTGATAAGATTGTATATCTGCCGGCACATAATAATTTGAAATATATATTCCCCATAATTTATTTGTTGGCTGTAATTTTTCGTAGCAAAATTCACTACTTTGTCGTGGGTGGCTGGTTGTCGGAATATCTCCGCAATAAACCGTTGCATCGCTTTCTGTTAAAACGGATCAGAGGAATTCATCCTGAGACAAATAGACTAAAGGCCGAATTGGAAACCGAATATGGATTCGATAATGTCTCACTATTTCCTAATTTTAGATTGACCGATTTCATTCAGTCTGCATCCACGCGAGAGGATGGAAAATTGAGAGCCGTTTTTATGGCTCGCATAAATAAAATGAAGGGGTTGGATATGATAGACCAGTTATGCGACAATATCGTAGCCACAGGATATGAGGATAAACTTACGATTACTTTTTATGGGCCTATCGCATCCGATGACAAGAGTTATTTCGATGGAATAGTGGACGCATATCCCTTTGTTAATTACGAGGGAGTATTGCAGCCCGAGCATATTCATTCAACACTACAAAATTACGATGTTATGCTCCTGCCCACGCACTATTACACTGAGGGTATTCCTGGCTCTATAATTGATGCGTACATTGCAGGAATTCCTGTTATTGCCACTCGCTGGAGACACTCTGCCGAGATAATTGACTCCAAAACAGGAATCATAGTCCCATTCAGTGATGGTCAGGAGAAGTTTAATGGTGCGGTAAAACTGCTTATTGACAATAGAGATTTGTTGGCTGAGATGAAAAATTGCGCTCGCGCGAAGGGAGAGAGTTTTACGCAGCACAATGTATCCAATATATTGAGAGAATTAATCGAGAGTTAACGCCATATGTCACACAATAGCTTAGTTTCCATCATAACTCCGTCCTATAATGCCGAGCAGTTTATCGGGCAGATGATTGAATCTGTCATTGCTCAGACCTATCAGGATTGGGAGTTGTTGATTACCGATGATTGCTCCACCGACGGCAGTTGTGCAATCGTTGAGCGATATGCTCAGCATGATAGCCGCATTAAATTGTTCAGGCTGGAGCGCAACTCGGGTGCAGGCGTAGCTCGCAATGAGTCGATAAAACACGCTCGGGGACGATACATAGCATTTTGCGATAGCGACGATTGGTGGTTGGCCGACAAGCTGCAGGTGCAGATCGATTTTATGACTCAAAATCGTGTGCAGATATGCTATTCGTCGTATTACACGTGTAACGAAGCGGGCAACATAACAGGCCTGGTGGCGAGTTACAAGCAGATATCATACAACCATATAATCAGAGATGATAGCATCGGTTTTCTGACTTGCATATACGACACGGCCGAGATAGGCAAGGTATATATGCCCTCGATTCGACGGCGTCAGGATTGGGCTCTCAAGATTGAACTCTTGCAGAAGCATCCAATGGCATATGGTATTATAAAGCCGTTGGCCTGCTATAGAGTAAGGGAGGGTTCGTTGTCGAGTAATAAATATAAGTTAGTAAAATATAACGTGCAGGTGTATCGAGAAGTACTTCGCTATAACGTTTTTCGTGCTTGGCTCGTCTTCCTTTTTATGTTTCTGCCAAGTTATCTGCTCAAGAAAATGCGATTACGCATAATCAACCTTTAAGCAAGGTGCCACGATTAGCTCCTAATTCATCTGATTTGCATTAAGCATAAATAAAACCCCCGTTGAATTCTTTTTCAACGGGGGCTTATCGTTGTAAACCGACTTCTACTTTGTACCGTCGCTAACGCCACGCAGGTAGCCGATAGACTCTGCTACGCCAGGGTGGGGGTTGTTGCCGTTCTTCTCGAACTCGAGCGATACCACGCCCTTGTACTTAATCTGACGCAATACCTTCACGATGGGACGGAAGTCCATCACGCCACGACCCATCTCCCAAGTCTGACCCTCTTTCGATGCGGCGCTCTCGTCCTTGATGTGGATGTCATAAATCCACGCCTTGTACTTCTTGATATCCTTCACGATGTCCTCGCCCATACGTACTGAGTGACCAAGATCCATACAGCAGCCGATGCCGAGTGACGGGTCCTTATATATCTCAACAACCTTCTGGATGTTGGGGAAGGGCTGGCCGTCGGGACCGTGAGTGTGGATAGCCACTTTGATGCCGGTCTCCTTTACCTTCTTAATCATATAGTCGGTAAGCTCGTAAGTAGGTACGCCGATGAATACATCAGAGCCATAACGCTCAGCATAGGCAAAGGCACGGTCAACATCAGCCTCCGAACGCATATAGATAGGACCGAGGATATAGGGATTAACACCTGCCTCGCGGCACTTAGCCTTGAAAGCATCCATCTGCTCCTTAGTAGAGTCGAGCGGAAGCCACCAATCCTTTACCGAGAAGTATTTAACCTCCATACTCTTCAAGAATGCCAGTGTCTGGTCGATGTCGTAAGAGCGGTAGGTATAGCCTGCAACACCAATCTTGAAGTCGTCGTAGCCGCGAGGGCCGCTAACGAGTTGTGCTTTTGCAGGAATCGATAGCGACAGTAGAGTCGCCAATGTCAAAAGACGAAAAAGTTGTTTCATATAGTTCACTTTTAAGTTGGTTATTTACTCTTTTGCGCGGTAGTGCTTGGCAAGACCTCCCTCGGCTGTCTCGCGGTATAGGCTCGGCAGGTTGTGACCTGTCTCCTTCATCACGGCCACTACGTGGTCGTAAGTCACACGGTGCTTACCATCCGAGAGGATGGCAAACGTAGCCGAGACGATGGCACGAGCTGCCGCCACGGCATTACGCTCGATGCAGGGAATCTGAACAAGTCCGCATACGGGGTCGCAAGTAAGTCCCAAGTGATGCTCCAAGGCCATCTCGGCAGCATACTCAATCTGTGCGGGCGTACCACCCATCAACTGACAAGCCGCCGCAGCCGCCATAGCGCACGCCACGCCAATCTCGCCTTGACAGCCTACCTCGGCACCCGAGATTGATGCGTTGGTCTTGGCGATGTTGCCAAATACACCAGCGGTAGCCAATGCTCGCACGATACGAATGGGGCGATAGTCGTTCAGCTTGTTGAGGTGCTTCAATACTGCGGGCAATACTCCGCACGATCCGCAAGTGGGGGCTGTTACTACCTCGCCACCCGAAGCATTCTCCTCAGCCGTTGCCAGAGCGTATGCGTAGAGGCGCGAACGATTGCTAACCGCAGGACCATACTCCTTGGCTTTCAGCCAATATGTGCTCGCCTTGCGGGCCACCTTCAGGCCGCCAGGCAATACTCCGTCGTTGTTTAGTCCATTGTCGATGGTGCGACACATTGTCTCCCAAATCATCTCAAGGTAGGGCCATATTTCATCACCCTCGCTATCCTGCACATACTCCCAAATGCTCTTACCCTCACGGTCGCACCACGCCAAAATCTCCTCGGCAGTGGTAATAGGGTATACCTTCTCGCCTGCGAGTTGGGGCATATCGGGGCTTGCGATGTTACCACCGCCAATACTATAAATAGTCCACTCATCAACGGTCACTCCGCCCTTCAGGGCCTCGAAGTACATACCGTTGGTGTGGTATTCTTTGATAATGTCGGGACGCCAGATAATCTCAGTGGGGGCTGTAGGCTCCAGCACCTCGTGGATGGCAGCGTCGGTAAGGTGCCCCTTACCCGTTGCGGCAAGCGAACCATAAAGCGTCACACGAAATGCTTCGGCATCGCTGTTCTTTGCCAAAAAAATCTCGGCAGCCTTACGAGGGCCCATAGTGTGGCTACTCGACGGGCCGTGTCCGACCTTGTATAAAACTTTAAGTGACTCCATATATTAAACGTGTCGTAAGATCTCCTCCAAACTGTTGAAGTGGCTCTTGTAGTCCTCCAACGAGCGGCGTATCACCTCGTGGGCCTCCTCGCGTCCGTAGGTTGCCACAATCTCCACCTTGCGGGGCTTGTCGCCACGCTCCGACTGGGGCATATCCTTGTATGTGAGGAAGTAGTGCTTGAGACGATCAGCTACAACACTTGGCAACTCATTTATGTCGTTGTAGCCGTGATAGGTCGCATCGTTGTGCAGTACGGCGATAATCTTGTCGTCAGCCTCGTCACCATCAAGCATACAGAAACCACCGATGGGCTTCACCGTTGCGAGGATGTCGCCGTGAGCAATCGTGCGCTCGGTAAGTACGCAGATATCGAGAGGGTCGCCGTCACCCTTTATGTTTTTGCGGTCGCAGCGATCCATACAATACTGTGCCACTGTTTCGCCACAATAACTCTGAGGAATAAAACCGTAGAGGGCGGGTACAACGGTAGAGTACTTCTGCGGGCGGTCGATGCGGATATAGCCGCTCACCTTGTCCAGCTCATATTTTACTGTGTCGGTGGGCACCATCTCGATGAATGCCGTTACCACTTCGGGAGCTAAATCGCCCACCTCAAGGCCGTGCCAGGGGTGCGATTTATATCTTAGGCCCATCAGTCGGGCAATAGGGTCGTCAATTTTATTTCCCATAATAGATTATTATAAGTTGTTTTTGTTATTTGTGCAAAAGTATAAATTTTATTTCTCTTATCCTACTATATAGCGGGCTATACGAGGTGCAAGACGATATATAGCTGCCGTACATCCCCAGCAGAGAGCAAAGACAATGGCTACGGTAAGTATCACACAAAGCGGTGTGGGCAGACCTAAGGGCAGGAGCAGGATGACTACAGGCCCGATAAATACATAGTGCATCAGGTAGGCCCCGAAGCTGCAACGTGTTGTGCTTTGCAGCACTCGCTGCCAACGCTCCGAGCGCATTTTTATGCGTTGTATAATTAGGAACAAGCCGATGGCCATCAGCACCACGTTGGGTGAGCAGAATTGCCAAAACATCTCGATTAAGTTGGGCTCCTGCTCGTAGCTGTATTGTGCTATGATGGCGCTGAAGCCTGTATAAGTAACTATATAACCTGCGAAATAGAGCATTACGCCCACTGCCACAATCTTGCGTGAGGGTAGAGGATTGCCTCGACCGAGTAGATGTCCCAGCAACAGATATCCCGTAAAACCTGCAAAGTAGTGGAAAGTGCCAAACGAATTCCACGCACACTCGCCGAACAAATCGGGCGAGATTACTTGCGAGAGGTAGGGCAATAGGAGTGATGCGCCCCACAGAATAAGGTAGGTGCGCATCAGCGTGCGGTCGTTTTTCTCAATCCACGACGAGAAGAAGGGCATAAATAGATAAAGGCCAACGAGCATATAGAGGTACCACATATGCGATGTGTAGCCGTTGAACGTCAGCGGGATCATCACGATATTACGCAATGCGTCGCCCCAATCCTGCGATGGCGAGAACTCAAAGGGGTAGAGTATCGACACAACACTCTTGTCGAGGCCCAAAACACCTGTCATCGGAGGAATGATGTAGTATATTACCGACCAGAAAATCATCGGAAAGACCACTCTGGGTATGCGTCGGCGGTAGAAATCGGATGTTGACTCGCCTATAGGCAGAAGCAGAAGTCCCGTCATCATCGCAAACAGAGGCACGCTGGGGCGCATAAGCGAGCCGATGAAGGCTCCCCAGAACCCATTCATAGGGTCATCCTGCGGTGTGGCGTTGTAGATATCAACACTGTGGCCTGCTATTACCATCAGCATAGCAACCAAGCGCATTACATCGACCCACACCAGACGCGATTTCGGTTGTGCAACCATATTTGAATTTGTTGTTAAAGGATTATTCCTAACAAATATACAAATAATATCGGCAAAAACCTCACCCAAAACGAAAAAACTCACTCTTCGAGTCGCTTCGCAGAGCCTTTTGACAACGCAGTTAGCTACAGCCAGGGCACGATGCTCGCTTGGAGGAGTTACTTAAATGATACGATATTGTCGATATTTGAATCACCAATGGTAGGTAATGCCAGAAAAAATGATTAAGTTTGTGGTATACTTACCTAACTTAAGAGTATGACAAAACAACTAAATAGCCAGCGAGTGCGTGCGCTCGCCCCTGAGAATGACCCTCTGAAGATTGGTATGGGTTGGACGATTGAGGATTTGGCAAAGCCTCAGATTATGGTGGAGAGCACCTTTGGTGATTCGCATCCGGGCAGTGCTCACCTTATGCAGTTTGTCGATGAGGTGATGCGAGGCATTGCCGATGAGGGTGGTCGCGGAGCACGATACTTCACAACCGACATTTGCGATGGCATAGCGCAGGGGCACGATGGCATAAACTACTCGCTCCCGCATCGCGATATGATTGCAGGAATGATTGAGATTCACGGACTCTCCTCTGGTTTCGATGGCGGTGTGTTCATTGCAAGTTGCGATAAGTCGGTGCCAGCGTGTTTAATGGGCTTGTGCCGACTAGATATGCCCTCGATTGTGGTTACGGGCGGAGTGATGGATGCTGGCCCTAACCTTTTGACACTCGAGCAGATTGGTACCTATTCAGCTATGTACCAGCGTGGCGAAATATCGGCCGAGCAGTTCGCTTACTACAAGCATAATGCCTGTCCCTCGTGTGGCGCTTGTTCGTTTATGGGAACTGCCAGCACTATGCAGATTATTGCTGAGGCACTAGGTTTGATGCTTCCTGGCTCGGCTCTTATGCCTGCTACGAGCGAGGAGTTGCTACAAGTGGCCTATAAGGCAGGACAGCAGGTAATGCGTTTGGTAGAGATGGGAATCAAGGCGAGTGACATCGTAACTATGAAGGCCTTCGAGAATGCCATTATGGTGCACGCTGCCATTTCGGGCTCGACCAATTCGCTGTTGCATATCCCCGCTATTGCACATGAGTTGGGTCTAAAGATTGACGCCGAGACATTTGACAGACTACATCGCGGAGCACGTTATCTGCTTAATATTCGCCCTGCGGGTGAGTGGCCGGCGCAGTTCTTCTACTATGCGGGCGGAGTACCTGCTATTATGGAGGAGATTCGCGATATGTTGCATCTAGACGTGCTAACAGTTACGGGCAAAACTTTGGGTGAGAACCTGGATGAGTTGAAACAAAACGGATTCTACGATATGTGTGAGCAGAATCTCGCTCGTTGGGGATTGACACGCCACGATGTTATACGCCCCTTTACTAACCCCATAGGTGTCGATGGCTCGGTGGCTATTCTTAAGGGTAATCTGGCACCTGATGGCGCTGTCGTAAAGCATACGGCCGTGCCACGCGAGATGTTCAGTGCCACGCTGCGTGCCCGACCTTTCGATTGTGAGGAGGAGGCTATCGAGGCCATCCTCTCGCATCGTATTGAGAAGGGCGATGCCGTCATCATTCGCTACGAAGGCCCTAAGGGCTCGGGTATGCCCGAGATGTTTTACACTACAGAGGCCATTTCCTCTGATGCTGAGCTTGGTCGCTCGATTGCATTGCTAACCGATGGCCGTTTCTCGGGTGCTTCACGTGGCCCTGCTATTGGTCATATCTCGCCAGAGGCTGCCGTAGGTGGCACTATTGCACTTGTTGAGGAGGGTGATTTGATTCACCTCGACATCGAAAAACGTGTCTTGCAGATTGTTGGTATTGCTGGTCAGGAGCTCTCTTCAGATGAGGTTGAACGAGTGCTTGCCGAGCGCCGAGCAAAGTGGCAACCACGTGAACCCAAATACAAGGGCGGAGTATTGAAGCTCTTTGCCCGACACGCTCTCTCGGCCATTGAGGGCGGATATATGAAGATAGAAGATTGATATTGTTAAAGATTATGCTACAACTTGACCCTACACGCCTTATAATTGCCGCCATTGCGGGTATTATCCTCCTGTTGGTGCTCATTATACGTTATCGCCTGCAGGCGATGATTGCTATCCTGGTTGGTGCCGTTGCCATTGGCCTTGGCGCAGGTATGCCGTTTGAGCAGATTATAGCCTCGGTGAACGATGGTATGGGCAACACGCTTAAGGGCATTGCTTTGCTCGTTGGTTTGGGCTCGATGTTTGGCGCTATACTCGAAATATCGGGCGGAGCACAGACCTTGGCCGTTACCTTGGTCGATCGTTTTGGAGATAAAAAGGCTGCGTGGGCTTTGGGTATTACGGGACTGGTAATTGCTATGCCCGTTTTCTTCGATGCGGGACTTATTATCCTCATTCCTCTTGCATTCTCCTTGGCGAAGCGCACCTCGCGCTCGTCGCTCTACTATGCAATTCCTCTGCTTGCAGGTTTGGCCGTTGGCCACGCCTTTATTCCCCCTACGCCTGGCCCCGTGTTGGTGGCTACTATGCTTGGTGTTGATCTTGGTTGGGTTATTGTCGTAGGACTTGTGTGCGGACTCTTTGCAATGATTGTAGCGGGTCCCGTGTGGGGTGCTTATTGTGGTAAGAAGTATTTTATTCCTGTGCCTGAGCACGTTGCTTCGCAGCCTGATATTGACACCTCTAAACTTCCCAGCTTTGGTACTGTGGTGTTTGTTATACTAATACCCTTGGTGCTTATTATTCTTAAATCTATTGTAGGCGTTGTAGACTATATGGCCTCGATGCGACCTGTCATAAATTTTCTAGGCGAGCCTTTTGTGGCACTCACTATTGCCACGCTTGTAGCTATGATCCTGCTCGGTTATCGTAATGGGTATTCGTCGAAGGAGTTGGAGCGAGTGATGACCAAGTCGTTGGAGCCTGTGGGCCTTATCTTGCTCGTTACAGCGTGCGGTGGCGTTTTGCGATATGTCTTGCAGTATTCTGGCCTTG
Source organism: Alistipes sp. (assembly GCA_045630065.1). GTDB lineage: Bacteria > Bacteroidota > Bacteroidia > Bacteroidales > Rikenellaceae > Alistipes. The sequence continues at coordinate 5,783 of JAZQSN010000011.1, read as the reverse complement.
GCGAGATTATAGGTCAGGCAGTCGCATCGGCCTCGTTGCCGTTGGTTGTGGTGGCTTTTGTTGTGGCGGCGCTAGTGCGTATATCAGTTGGCTCGGCGACTGTGGCTATGACAATGGCTGCAGGCATTGTCGCGGCTATGCCCGAAATTGCCTCACTTTCGCCCCTGCATCTGGCCTGTATCACGGCCTCGATAGCGGGAGGCGCTACGGTATGCTCTCACTTTAACGATTCGGGCTTCTGGTTGGTTAAAACACTAGTCGGTATGGACGAGAAGACCACGCTCCGCACCTGGACTATGATGGAGACCCTTGTGGGAGGTACGGGATTCATTGTGGCGCTTATAATCTCTATTTTTGCATAAGGGTAGCGCTCTGCGAGTGAGTGGGGACGACCTGTGGTTGAGAGCGGCATTTTAGCGCCGAATAGCATTTTATATATCTTTTTAGAAAATTATCGCTAATTAGTTGCCTATTTTAAGCAAAAGTTTATACCTTTGCCCCGATAGTAAAAGCGTTTACTATAAATGCTTTTACGGAAATGCTAACCACACACATCACTTACAATGAAAAAGTTTAATATTACCGGAATACAACAAGTGGGTATCGGTACTGACGACTTCCGTGCAACTTGGAACTGGTATATCGATATGTTTGGTATCGACCTCAGAATTTTGGAGGACGATACTGTCGCTGAGAGAATGCTTCGCTACACTGGCGGCGAACCACACAAGCGTCACGCCTGCATTGCTATGAATCTGCAGGGTGGTGGTGGATTTGAGATTTGGCAATACTCCGAGCGTAAGCCCGAGAAGTGTCCCTTCACCATCGCCGTAGGTGACCTCGGTATCTTTGCTGCAAAGTTAAAGTGCCGCGATGTACAGGCCTTCCACCGCCAGCTCTCGGCCAAGTGGGCGGAGTGCAGTCAGCTGGAGACCCTTCCAGACGGTACACCGTGCTTCTATGTAAACGACTTGAAGGGTAATCTCTTTCAGGTGGTTGAGCAGAAGGATATCTACATCGAGGAGCGTAAACTCACCGGTGGTATCGCAGGTGCGGTAATCGGTGTTAGCGATATGGAGCAGTCGATTCGTTTCTATAGCGAGGTGCTTGGCTACAACATCGTAAAGTGCGATGTTGTTGGTACTTTCAGTGGTAGTAGTCTAATGCCCGATATGGATAAGAAGTGTCGTAGGGTAATACTTGCTGCCCCCAAAAGAACAGGCGCTCTGTCGGGTATTCTGGGTGATACAACAATTGAGTTGGTGCAAGCACTCGAGCGTATTCCTCGCAAGATTTATGAGGGTAGATATTGGGGTGATCCAGGCTTTATTCAGGTCTGTTTCGATGTAACGGGTATGAACGAGTTTGGTAAGTTCTGCGCAAGCAAGGGTCACCCATTCACTGTCGATAGTTGCCCCAATGGAGAAATTTTCGATATGGGCGATGCTTCGGGTCGTTTCACCTACGCCGAGGACCCCGATGGAACGCTCATCGAATTTGTGGAGACATACAAGATTCCTATCGCCAAAAAGCTTGGCCTCTCGATTGATATGACAAAGCGTAGCACCGAGAAGCAGTTGCCAAAGTTCCTCTTTAGATTGATGGGATTGGTTGCCCGCGAGAAGATATCGCAGTAATAAAAAGGAGTTTGCCGAAAAGGGCAAACTCTTTTTTATTTATTATCAAGCGACATATTCTTCGATATTCGGCGCATAACAACAATGAAGGATTGAATCTCCTGCTCCGATAGCCCCTCCAGCATCTTGTCGAGCGACGAAATTCCAACCATCTTTGCATCAAGCTTAAGGCTGTGTCCCTTCTCTGTAAGTACGATGGTGTTCGAGCGTCTGTCGGTGGGGTTCTGCTGACGCATCACCAAGCCTTTTTGCTCGAGGGCGTCGATTAGTTTTGTGACAGAGTTTTTATCCTTTTGCATTTCATCGGCAAGTTGCTGCTGTTTCAGGTCGCCCTGATTCCACAACATATCGATGAGCAAGAATTGCTCCGGCGTCAAATCTATATTATTTGCCTTCATCATTGCTGCCATAAAGAGCTTGAGCCTGCAGTGGGTCAGATTAAGCTCGACGGCAACCTGTTTCGATAGTAACATAGTCTACGTTATTAAGGGATGAATGATCTCCCACACCAATCTATCTTGCTGATACGTTGCGTGCAATGAGGCGGAACAACCAGGGTACATACTTGTAGAATGGCACCATAATCGTGTCAAAACCGCCGATAACCTTCTGATGTTTGCCGCGTGCAATAGCTCTTAGGGCCACCTTTGCACACTTGTTCACATCGTAGCCGTTAGCCTGACCAGGATCCATCACACCTGTAGCCTTGCCGTTGCCATCGAGGGCATTTTTCGACACCTCGGTGTGGATACGGCCTGGGATGATAATGGTGGTCTTGATTTGGGGATACTCCAGCGCAATGGTCTCATAGAAGCCGTGTATGGCGTGCTTCGATGCGCAGTATGCCGACCTAACGGGGAAGCCAAAGACGCCTGATACCGACGATACTACGGCAATGTGAACACCACGCTCGATGAACATATCCTTGAGCGCCTTAACCAGATAGATGCCACCGAAGTAGTTAACTTCCATAAGTCGTCTGTCGACGCTGATGTCGGTCTCCAGTGTTAATGCGCGTTGCGAGATACCCGCATTCAGAAGCAGGAAATCGATAAGGTGACCCTCTGTGTGAATCCACTCAACCAACTCATCTATTGACTCTGAGCGCTCGACATCGACGGTCTTGCACCACGCCTTGACGCCCAACTCCTCACATTTACTCTTTACTCTCTCCAACGTCTCGATGCGTCTGCCCGTAAGAATGACATTTGCACCCTTCTTAGCATACTGATACGCCATTGCCTCGCCGATACCGCTACCACCGCCAGTGATTAGCACGGTTTTATCCTTAAACTTCAACATCTATAAAAGGTTTATTTTTTCAAAGATAGTAATTCTCGCTATCATTGACAAATAATTGCCCGAATTATATCTTTATGCGAGCCGCTAATGCCCCCAAATATCCCTATTCACAATATCCCTATGCAGCTTGCCCGCTGGCGTCCAAACTGCAAATAAAATCCCCGCAAGCGCAGGCCTGTGGGGTTATTTTTTATTAATCAATGTTGTGAGTTACATCTTGCCTTGCTCGTCAGGCAGAACCTCTACGGGCTTACCCAGGTCGCTCAGCTCAACCACAAAGTTGTAGGCGTGGCCCGCCTCGAGCATCGCCTCGGCCAACAGATGTTTTGTCTCGCTGCTGACAAAGGTCTCGTTAAGGTATAGCTCGTAGCTAAACTCTATTACGAAGGATGTCTCTGTCTCGCCCTCAAATGTGGGGATGAGCAGACGCTCAAAGTTTGACTCCTTGGCCTCTCCATAACCGATACTCTCGGCCTCTGCGCCATCCTCTGCACCCATGGTTACGGCATCGCCGAAGTGCAGGTCGTATGTGGCGGGTGTTGTAGCCTCGGTCCAGCTCTGGCTTGCGATGTCGTAGGAGCCACTCTTGGCTGTGCCCTTGATTGTGATGTTGCTTACCTTGTAGCTGTAGCCATCATCCTCGGTAGCGGTGTTTTTTACGGTGAACTTTGCCTTTGCCATAAGGTGGTTAAAGGCGAAAGCTACGGGGCTTGGCGTGCTATATTCGGCGAAGTGGATTGCTTCCGATGTGGCGAGAAGAATATCCCTCTGCTGTGATGCATCCTCAACGCAAATTGCGGTGGGCATAAGGTTCTTGTCATGAGCAACGGACGACGCACCTGCCACGTTGCCATCGGCTACTGCCGTGAAGTTGTAGGTGTTGCCCGCAATCCAATACTGGGTATGCGCCTCGTTGTAACTCCACACGCCCGCATTCAGCGTAACAGCCTCTTGATTGAAGATGTTGGCGACACCATTCGCATTTGCGATTGTGCCGTACACCTCAAAGGCCCTTAGGCTGCCACTTGTGTAGCTGCCATCGAATGCTGCGCGGGTAGGTGACTCGACATGGATGTTGCTAAACGCAATAGCCTGGGCGGGCTGAGATGTCAGAACCTCATCCTTGCTACACGCCACCAAAGTCGCGAAAGCTGCGAGTATTAGGAGTAATTTTTTCAATGCTTGTTGATTTTATTAGTGCCTATAGGGGCGATCAAACCCCTATAGGCTATGGTTTTAAGTAATACGCGGATTACTCAACTACGTACCAATCACCGTCCTGAGATACGGTCTTGCCATCGGCAACAAAGTTGGTGCCTGCGCCCTCGGCAGCGTTGTTAGCGGGGTTGAACTGGTAGAACTTACCACCCTTAACAACGATAGAGGCTGTATTGCGTGCAGAATCCTTGAGGTTAAGTGTATACTCGGGATGCTCGGTTGACTTGAATGAACCGCCAAGAATCTCAACTGAAGCATTTGCCTGTGCATATACGGCCTCGGCAGCAGCAACGAAAGTACCATTCTCGATAGTAACCTTCGATGAGCCTGTAGCGAAGATGCCTGATGCATATACAGTAGATGCAGATGTATTGATAAAGTTGATAGCACCATTACCGGTAATAACAACCTCGGCGTTGTCGCGTACCCAGATAGCGTCATCACCTACGCTACCCTGAATGTCAACTGTGAGAGTCTTGCCATTGAAGTCGAGATTAACGCTCTTTGTGATGTTGAGGTGCGATGTGGTAGTTACATCCTGAAGCATAATGATTGTCTCGCCATCCAAAGCCTTCTCCAAAGCCTTCTCGAATGTAGCGAATGTATAAGCGTATTCACCATACTTGATAGCGTACAAGTGGCCCATTACTGTGCAATCACCCTTAGTGCCATCGAAGGTAATATCAGCGCCTGTAGCAGTGATCATACCTGCATATGAGCCGCTGGTGCTGGTACCGGTGAGATTCATCTCACCACCCTTTACGCTAACCTTGGCGTTAACACCATTGTTAGATATCAATCCGTAGCCCTCGGCAACGTTATCCTCGCAAGAGATAGTAGTGTTCTCGATGTTTACAACAGCATTCTCACCCCAGATGTTAACTACGTTAAGACCCTTCAGGTTGCTATCCTTGATAGTTACTGTTGAGTTGGCTGAGCTTCCGGGAAGGTTAACGGTGTAGTTTGCAGAAACAGCTGTAACGTTAGAAATGGTCAGGTTACCATTACCCTGCAACTGAATACCACGCTCGCTCTTGGGGGCATTGAGTGTCAAGTCCTTGATAGTTACATTCTGTGCATCGATAATCTGGATACCGCGAATAGCAGAGGTAGAGATTGAGAAACCATTACCATCGATTGTAACGTCATTGTAAATCTTGATACCAGCCTCGATAGAAGCACGCTGTACCAACTCGTCGAGGTTGATATTCTGGGTAAGAACTACATCCAAACCGTTGCTGATTGCAGAAGCAAACTCGGTAGCAGTAGCAACCTCGGCAACAATGTTAGTCTCGATATCGTCCTCGATAACCCAATCCTTAACCATCTCAACGTCGAACTCGATAGGAGTAAGAGCAGTGTCGGCGATGTTATTGGCGTTCAACTCAGCGCGGAAGTTGTAAGCCTTACCCATCTCAAGTGCTGCGCCAGAGATGTTTGTAGCCAAAGAGTTAGAGAAAGCGAGTACGTCACCAGCGTAGAGCGCTACGTCGAAAGTTACGGTGTACTCCTGCTCATCACCTGCGGGGATAGTCAACAACTCCTTCTCGCTTGAAGCAGTCTTGGTGATAGCAAGATTCTCAGTCTCCATATTACCAAACTCGAGAGTTGTAGTGCCATTCTCCA
>JAZQSN010000010.1:0-23418 GCA_045630065.1 Alistipes sp. | reverse complement strand
AATTATATCACTATGAAGAAGTACTTACTTTCAGCATTTGCCATCGTGGCCCTGCTATGCGTGGCTTGTGGTGGCGGTGGCGACGACGCCCCTACTACCGTGCCCGTGTCGGGCATTAAGCTCGATAAGAGCGCATTAAGTCTTGAGATTGGCGAGAAGGCTACCGTGACGGCTACCATTGCGCCCGCTGACGCAACAAATAAGTCGATTACGTGGAGCACCGCAAACCAGACCATCGCGACCGTTAACAATGGCGTTGTTACGGGCGTTGCCACAGGCGAGACAACCCTCACGGCCAAGACCAACGATGGTGGATTTACAGCAACTATTCCCGTAAAGGTTCTTCCCAAAACTGTTAAAGTTACAGAGATAAAGTTGGTAGGTGTACCTGCTGAAACCGAAAAAGGTCGTAGTACCACTTTTTCGGCAGTGATTACGCCTACCGATGCAACCGATATGAGCGTAACCTTTACAAGCAGCAATCCCGAGGTGGCAACAGTCGAGTTCACCAAAGCGGAGTCGAACTACTCATTGGCACTGCTTAAAGCAGTTGGCAACGGCAAGGCGACAATCACAGCCACAGCAAACGATGGTAGCGGAGTAAAGGCTACGGCAGAAGTTGAGGTTGTAGGTGTTGAGCCAACAGCCTTAACCATCAATGGCAAAACCGAGGCCGAGATTTACACTTGGCACGGAAATACAGTGGAATTGGATATAGCCACCACACCTGCTGGCGCCGACCTGACACTACTGAATTGGCGATTCACTGACCCGTATTCAGAATTCGATGTGTTGCAATATAGCGTAACAAGCGACAAGGTTACATTCGATATGAATTATCCCAAAAATAACCATGGTATAACAGGAGGTTACATAAAGGTTTATTCTTCTGATTACAGCTCTCAATTAGCCACAGTAGATGTCTATTGCCAAACTCTCGGATGGTTATTCAATAAGAAGTCAAATGGAGATACCAATTATGTATGGCCATTTGATGATATAAGCGCTAGCAACAAATTTAGCTTCAATATGGGAGCTGCTTACGAATCTATATATTTTACAGCGTTCTACTATACAAATGGACGACCTCATAATGCTGTTCCTTCTATGTACTACGCTGATTATGAAATACCTAATTCGGCATACACACTTACATCGAGTGCACCCGATAAGTTGAAAGTTACAAGAGAGGCCGATGGCAAGGGTTGGAAATTGGAGCGTCTGGACACTACCTCACTTGTGGCAGTAACCCTCACTTATACTTGCGGAAGACACACACAGACCTACACAATCAATCTGATTCCGTAGGCGCCGTTTGGCTTCGGCAACAAAACAGCAAAAACAACCTCTCTTTGGGTAGAGAGGTTGTTTTTTGTTGCTTGTTACACTCTCCTGGTAATTATGTTTTAGGCTTGCGAAGCCCGCGAAACCGCAGTTTACCGAGCGTAAATGAGGATTTCGATGGCGAGCACAAGGCAGAAAACACCCCATTAGACAATTCTAACAAAATGGGGTTGTGAGCCACGCCCACAACCCCTACTCAAATACTTACGTCCTATATTGTTTAACCTAACCTAATCCTGTGTGTTATACGATACCCTGTGCAAGCATTGCCTCGGCAACGGTCATAAAGCCTGCGATATTAGCACCCTTAACATAGTTTACATAACCATCGGGCTCGGTACCATACTGCACACACACGGCGTGAATCTTCTTCATAATCTCCTGCAACTTGGCATCAACCTCCTCGCCGCTCCACTTCAGACGCATAGAGTTCTGAGTCATCTCAAGACCTGAGGTAGCAACACCACCCGCGTTAGAGGCCTTACCGGGCGAGTAGAGAATCTTAGCGTTCTGGAATACCTCGATAGCCTCGGGAGTAGAGGGCATATTTGCACCCTCGACAACGCACATACAGCCGTTAGCAACCAACGCCGCAGCCTGCTCGCCGTTGAGCTCGTTCTGTGTAGCGCAAGGCATAGCGATGTCGCACTTCACACCCCAAGGACGCTCGCCCTCGAAGTACTGAGCCGAAGGATACTTCACAGCATACTCGCGGATGCGGCCACGAAGCATATTCTTGAGCTCGAAGATGTACTGCAACTTATCCTCGTCGATACCATCGGGATCGTAGATATAACCGCTCGAGTCAGACATAGTAACAACCTTTGCACCAAGTGCGAGAGCCTTCTCGGCTGCATACTGAGCCACGTTACCCGAACCTGAGATAGCAACCACCTTGCCGACGTATGAGTCGCCCTTGGTTGCGAGCATAGCCTGACCAAAGTAGCAAGCACCATAACCTGTTGCCTCGGGACGCTTGATTGAACCACCGAAGGTGATACCCTTACCGGTGAATGTGCCGGTGAACTCGTTCTGCAAACGCTTGTACTGACCGAACATATAGCCTACCTCGCGACCGCCTACGCCGATATCGCCAGCGGGCACGTCGGTGTCGGGACCAATGTGACGATACAACTCGGTAACGAAGCTCTGGCAGAAGCGCATAATCTCCATATCAGACTTACCCTTGGGGTTGAAATCAGAACCACCCTTACCGCCACCCATAGGCAGAGTAGTAAGACTGTTCTTGAAGGTCTGCTCGAAGGCAAGGAACTTCAAGATGCTGAGGTTTACGCTTGCGTGGAAACGGATACCGCCCTTGTAGGGACCGATAGCGCTGTTCATCTGCACGCGGTAGCCCTTGTTGATCATAACCTCACCCTTGTCAGAAACCCAAGGTACACGGAACATAATTACACGCTCGGGCTCGGCGATACGCTCCAAAACCTTCATCTTGATAAGCTGAGGATTCTCCAATATATAAGGAGCCACACTCTCAACCACCTCGCGAACTGCCTGGTGGAATTCGGGCTCATTAGGATTCTTTGCTACGATGTCGGCCATAAACTGATCGACATACTCTTTAACTGAAGTATTCATAGTTGGTATTGTTTTGTTAATTAATTCTGTTGCAAATTTAGTAAAATTTATTAATAATACAACTGTTTTACCCATAAAAATCACACTTTCATGCATATATATGCCATAAACACCCCGCACTGCATATTTCAAACGCATATTTATTGTATTGCAATTTGTAGCAAAACATACCATAATGTATGGATTTTTCGGATAAAAAGAGTATCTTTGTATATATTTATTGCAAATAAGCCTAATCTACTTAACATTTATAATTATGAAGAGATTCCTTTCTTTTATTGCCCTTTTTATGATGCTTGCAGCCATTTCAACCGCACAAGCACAGCAAATTGCCTACTCGGTAGACAAAATCTGGGACAATGGTCTGCACAACGCCTTTACATCGATTGAGAAGTTCAAGGGTGAGTACTACGTAACATTCCGCGAAGGCGAGAGCCACATCTTCGACAAAAATGGTAATGCCGCGGGTAAGATTCGCATCCTGCACTCGAAGGATGGCGTTAAGTGGGAGGCTCTGCCTGCCATTGGCAAGGAGGGCTACGACCTGCGTGACCCGAAGTTTTCGATTACACCCGACGGCCGACTGATGGTTATCATCGGAGGCTCTATATATAAAAATAAGGAGTTGGTTGGTAGTCAGCCTCACGTTATGTTCAGCAACGACGGCCGTACCTTCACCGAGCCGCAGCCCGTGAACGTAGACCCACGCTATCGCACCGAGCGTGACTGGTTGTGGCGTGTGACATGGCACAATGGCGTAGGCTATTCGGTAAGCTATGGACGCAACGAGCAGGGGCAGACCCCGCTATATCTGTATTCTACGACCGACGGCATTAACTACAAGCATATTCAGTCATTCGATTTTGACAACTTCCCCAACGAGGCTACGATTCGCTTCCTGCAGAATGGCAGTATGGCTATTATGATACGCCGCGAGCAAGGCGACAGAGAGTGTATGTGGGGTGTGAGCAATGTTCCCTACACCGAGTGGGAGTGGAAGAAGATGGGTACATTCCTCGGCGGTCCCGACTTTATCGTTCTCGACGACGAGCACATCGTGGCGGGTGGTCGCACGCACCTGGGAGCAAATGCCAAGACATCGCTCTTTGTGGGTAACAAGAGTGGCCAGTTCGGACAAGTGGTGATACTCCCCTCGGGTGGTGACACAAGCTATCCAGGCTTTATCGTAGTGGGCAACGAGTTGTGGGTATCGTACTACTCGATGCACAACTCAAAGAATGCCTCAATACACCTGGCGAAGATTCCGCTGTCGGTGTTTGGAAAGTAAAAACAATCATACCAAAACAAAAATAGGTTGTCCTTTGGACAACCTATTTTTTCTATATTCACCTTGCCGTGAAGTCTTACTGCACCTTTACGGTATGCTTGTGCAACAATTTGCCCGTTGCATCCAACACCTCCATTACGATCTGCTCCTTGTCGGCACGTACCTTCACACGGTCGTTGTTCGAGTTGACAAGAATGGGGAACTCATTATCGGCCTCACCCTTCTCTAAATAACTGTAACGATGATTATGACCGCTGAGCATTACGTCAACACCCGCCTCGTTGAGCAAGGGCAACAACAAACGCTTTAGCTCGTTATTACCGTACCATCCTATCCCTTTGGCAAAGGGGATATGCAGAAGAACAATCTTCACTGGAGCAGAACGGAATTCCTCGCTCTGAATGGTCTGCTTGAGCCACGCAGCCATAGACTCACGATAGGCATCGTATGCAGCAGTACCACCATACTCGATATCGCTATCGGGCTTATCCTCGCCACTATCGAGCACGATAAAAGCAGCGGGGCCCTCGCGGAACATAAAATAAGGCGTGTTGGTCGATGAAGGGAAGAGATTGAGATACTCGCTAAAACCGGGACCACGGGTCTCGTGGTTACCGCGTACATATACCAACGGAATGTCGGTTGCGAAGGTCTCTGTTGCGCGTGTCATAAAACCCTTTTCGATGTCCTCGGTAGAGCCCATAAAGCTCACCATATCACCATTGAAGACCACGAAGTCGGGATTCTCCTTACGCACATCCTTTGTAAGGGCCAACATCATCGAGTCGCGACCATGGATATCGTTAATCATCGTAAAAGTACAATCGGACTTTGAGTAGTCCATCGTGCGAATTGCATAGGGCTCACGCGAATAGACATTGCTGGCGCTGATATATCCACTAGGAATGGGGTTGTGACCGCTATCATCAACGCCCTGCTGGTAGATGCGGTAGCGATAGGTTGTGCCGGGCTTAAGGCCTGTGATACGAACGTGGTGGACGTTCGACACAACGTGGCGACCCATAAAATCCTCGTCAAAGCGGGGACGCTCCTCGGCATAGAATGATGTACCATCGTCGGGAGCAATCTCTACCCAACCCATACAACGCACCGTAGAGGTCCACACCACGGTCATCTCGGTATCGGTAACTCCTACAACCCAAGGGCCACACTTTGTATCAGCCTTGGGAGGATCGGCAGCAAAAGCCACCGCCGCAGCCACGAGGGCCACAATACTCAAAAACAGTCTCTTCATATCATTGGTTGTTAATTTATTCTACAACATCTTCCTGAGCAGGAGAACTTAGCTCCACACCACTCTCAAGCCATCCCTCGGGCAACATCGAGCGGTAAGTGCCTGCGCCTAGCACCGCAAAGACAATCACAGCCAACACAGCGAGTGTGATTATTACTCCAATAAATTTCTTTATCATTGTCACTTCTTTATTTTAATAACCATCTCGGGGAGCACCTTGCTCACCATCTCAGACTCGGGTTCAGGCTCAGGCAAGGGCATCTGCTCGAGAATCTCCACCGAGCGCTTCAGAACATCGTCGATAGGATAGATATTGTAGTAAAAACCATCATCCTCCAATGCCGTATGGCGGCCTATGTATGCCCTGAGCTGTGCCTCCATAACGCGACGCGAGCGGTTGATTTCGCTCATCACGGGCTTCACGCCGTGAGCCGTAGCGTAGTTTACAAAGTCGTTGAATAGCGTCTTGTCGGCATCAAGCAGAGCCGTAAGCTGGGCCATTGTCTGTACCTCGTTGATAGCCTTGCGATGACGGTCAGCATAATCCAGCGTATAGCGATAGAGGATGTTGCGACCTGTAACCTCGGCATAGTAGCGAGTCATATCGGTGGTGTCGAGCGGAATAAATACATCAGGCATAATACCGCCACCGCCATAAACAACCTTGCCCTTGGGTGTGGTGAACTTCAGCGAATCGGCAAAATGGATGCTATCAGCCGAGAAGAACTCATTGTTATTGTAGCGACGCACGATGTCCATATCGTAGTCATAGTCGTTGCCATTGGTATAAGGCTTCTGGATTGAGCGACCTGTAGGCGTGAAGTAACGTGCCACGGTAAGGCGCAGAGCCGAGCCATCGGGATAGGGAATCTGACTCTGCACCAGGCCCTTACCGAATGAGCGACGACCTACGATTGTGCCTCGGTCGTTATCCTGCACGGCACCAGCCAAAATCTCCGACGACGAAGCACTACCCTCGTCGATAAGCACCACCAGAGCTAAATCCGTAGCCGAACCTGTACCATCGCTAAACTCCTTCACCTGCTCGCGGTGACGATCCTCTGTATAGACTATAAGTTTGCCTGCAGGCAGGAACTCGTTGGCAATCAAAATGGCCTGATCGAGGAATCCGCCCGAATTATCGCGCAAATCGAATATGAGTCGTTTCATACCCTCGGCGCGCAACTCAACCAGCGCCTTGAGCAACTCCAGATGCGAAGTGCGGGCAAATTGCGAAAGACGTATAAATCCAATCTCGGGGGTAAGCATAAACGAGGCCTCGATGCTCTTGATGGGAATAGCGTCACGCACCACCATCACATCCACCAAATCAGATATACCCTGACGCTGGAGCGAGAGCTTAACCTCCGAACCTCGTTTGCCACGCAGACGCTTCACCACATCGTTTTGAGGCATCTTAACGCCTGCCACCAACGTATCGTTAATCTCAATGATTCTATCACCTGCCACGATACCAGCCTTGGCACTTGGGCCATTGGCAATGACATTGAGCACCACGATGGTATCCGAGGCCATATTGAACGAAATACCCACACCATCGAACTCACCCTCCAAAGGCTCGTTGAGCTGCTGCATCTCGCGAGCGGGCACATACACCGAGTGGGGGTCGAGCTCCTGCATCATAAGCGGAATGACCAACTCGGCAAGTGAGTCCATTGAGATGGAATCGACGAAGCGATGCTCGATGAGCATACTTGTCTGCATAATCTTGTTGGTCATATTCATTCCGCTACGACTGATTATCGAGCGCAACTGGGTCTCGGCGCGATTGCGGCCCACAAACTGACCCAACAGAATACCCAACACCACACCTACGGCCAGCAGGAGCGGAAATATGATAGTGTGTTTTGAATTTTTATACATATACTCTTCTATCAAACATCCTTAGCCACAATCAGCAATCCACATACCAATTGCGGGTCACACATTGATTGTTACTTGTTCTTGAAGGTATATGTCAGACCCAACGAGATGAACGACTTAATCATCATCTGGTCGCTCAACGCCTTATCGTAGTACAGGTCGAACATAATCTGTGTTTGGAAATATGTCGAAGCCTTGATGGTGATTGTGTTACGCCAATCTACCGTGGGGTGCAACATCTCATGGTGTGCAACTGCTGCAGGCTCCAAGCCCTCGGGGCTGCCATCATCGACCCACTTGTTGTAGGCCTCCTCGTACTTATCATACTCGCGAATCTTCGACAGTGTGCTCACATTGGTAATCCAACCATAGTAGCAGTAGACGTTACCGCTATAACCCAACCAGCCGTTCTTGCCCCAGGTGCGAGCCATCTCAAGTTTGATTGATGAACCACCTGTGAAGAAGAGGTTCTTGTCGATATCGATACCAAACCAGTTTGTTGCGCCACGACCACGGAAGTTCTCCTCAACCTGCGAGTTCTTGGCAATGATAGCATTACCAGAGAGGGGGAATATAGAGATCTTGATGGGGAACTTGGCATTAGTACTGGCAAAATCCATACCCACAGAGAAGTCCAAATAACCGGGAGCCATAAAGCCCGACTTAAGGTGCTCGTCTCGTTGCTCGGTAGCGCTCTTGTATGAGTTAGAGAACTGGCTACGGAACTTGGCAAGTGCAGTATATGACCAGTGGTCGTTCACCGCCCACTTGGGCTGTATCTGCGCCCAGAACTCATCAATATTCTTAAACCAGATACCCTCCGATTCGCTTGCCTCGGTTTTATAGTTCTGACGGCTGTAGCCATAACGTGCATTAATCTGTGTATTGTTTGAAAAACGCTCGTTTGTATAGGTATGCTTTAAGCCGAATGTACCCAAAATCGACATCGTGTTGCTACCGCCCTTCGACGACTCCAACCACGCATCGTTGTATGAGGTCATTGAGCCCTGCAACGAGAGTGACATTTCGATATAGTTACGCTCCTTGCGTATGCGCTGACGCTCTAGCTTTGCCTGTGCCTCGCTACTAAACTCGGTTGCGATGTTCATATTCTGCAAAGGATTCTGCAGTGTAACATCACCTGTATTCTTGGCCTTGGTATTATCTTCAACGGCAAATTGTGCATAAAGGTTGCTCACCGACAGCGTAGCAACAAGTGTAAGTATTGCAAATAGTCTTCTCATATGGCTATATTTTTGATTTTATATTGAAATATTAATGCAAAGTTACAACTTTTCGTAAAAATAGTTACATTTGTGTAGCACTAATTAATCAACATTTTTACAATATGAAATTTTTTGGCGCACACGTCAGTGCTTCAGGCGGTGTAGACAACGCCCCGCACAACGCCGCAGCGATAGGCGCAACGGCATTCGCACTCTTTACCAAAAACCAGCGTCAGTGGGCTGCACCTGCTCTGACAACGGCACAGATAGATGCTTTTCGCACAGCCTGCGAAAAGTATAAATATACACCGGCACAGATTCTGCCACACGATAGTTACCTCATTAACCTCGGACACCCCGAGGCTGAAGGGTTGGAGAAGTCGCGCGCATCGTTCATTCACGAGATGGAGCGTTGCCAAATGTTGGGCCTCGACCGCCTCAATTTCCACCCCGGCAGCCACCTAAAGAAGATTTCTGAGGAGGAGAGCCTCGCGCTGGTAGCCGAGTCAATCAACATCGCCCTCGACAAGACCGAAGGTGTGACGGCCGTAATTGAGAACACCGCCGGACAGGGCTCAAATCTTGGTTATGTCTTCTGGCATCTGGCATATATAATCGACCGCGTGGAGGATAAGTCGCGCGTGGGCGTATGTCTCGACACTTGTCACTCGTTTGCAGCGGGTTACGACCTCTCAACCGAGGAGGGTTGCGACAAGGTGTTTGCCGAGTTTGAACGCGAGGTGGGATTCAAGTATTTGCGCGGTATGCACCTCAACGATGCAATGAAGGTGTTGGGTAGCCGCGTTGACCGCCATATGCCTATGGGTGAGGGTTATTTGGGTATTGCACCGTTCCGCTATATTGCACGTGATGCACGCTTTGATGATATTCCGTTGATTCTCGAAACGCCCGACGAGAGCCGCTGGGCCGAGGAGATTGCAATGCTGAAGAGCTTTGCAGAGGAGTAACAAAAAGGTGTCTAACCCCAGAGTTAGACACCTTTTTATTGAATCCACTAGAAATTGTATAACAATAGCTATTTATTCATTTCCTTTAGCCTCCAAAATGGGTAATCCCGCCTCGGTCGGAATGTAGACAACCTTATTGGCAGCAGCATTCTGTTGTCGCACCCAAAGATATTGGATATATGTGGGGGTCAGCGAGCCATTCTCGATCTTGATAGCCTCGGCTGCACCACGCGCACGCACCACCTCGGCCTCAGCATTAAGTTTCTCAGCCTCGAGATTTGCCTTAGCCTCCTCAATTTTGATTTGACGATTCTGCTCTGCTTGCGCCAATTCGGCACGACCCTTCATCTCCTGCTGCCACACCTTATAGCGAGGTATTCCAAACAAAAAGAATGCGATAATTGCAACAACTACGAATGTGATGGATAAAACTCCACCTGCCGTAATTTTGATTAAAGAATTTCCGTTATTCATAAGCCAAAGATTTAGGTGGTTAATACTCACTTTGCAATATATCCAAACACTCTCTGATGATTCTCACACTATCGCGGATTTCATCATCGGAGATAACAAGCGGTGCCGATATGCGGAATGCCGTGTCGCAGAACAGGAACCAATCGCTCAAGATTCCTCGCTCGATAAAGAGGTCCATAATGCGATACAACTTCTCGCTCTCTCCAAACTCAACGGCAAGTAACAATCCAGCACGGCGAATCTCCTTCACCGCAGGGTGGTCCTTGAGTAGCTCCTCGTACAGAGCGCCCTTACGCTCGACATCCTCTACGACCTTATTCTCCTGTAGGAACTTCATCGCCGCCAAGCCCGCCGCACAGCATACGGGATGACCGCCAAATGTTGTGATATGGCCCAAAACGGGATTGTGTGTAAGCGTAGACATTATCTCCTGACTCGACACAAACGCTCCGAGCGGCATACCGCCACCAAGGGCCTTGGCCAAGCAGACAATATCGGGCGTAACACCATACTTCTGCATAGCAAACATCTCGCCCGTGCGACCCATACCGACCTGTATCTCGTCGAAGATAAGCAATGCGCCCACCTCCGTGCAACGCTTGCGCAAAGCCTGCAAGTAACCATCTTTCGGAGGTCTTACACCCGCCTCACCCTGCACAGGCTCGCACAATACACAAGCCGTGCGCTCGGTAATGAGCGCCAAATCATCTATATTATTGAATCTTATAGCCTTCGTATCGGGCAACAGCGGACGGAAAGCATTTTTCCACTCCTCACCCTCGGGCGCTCCCATCATACTCATCGCTCCGTGCGTTGAGCCGTGATATGCCTGACGCATAGAAATCATCTCGGTACGGTGGGTATATCTCTTTGCCAATTTCAGTGCTCCCTCGACAGCCTCGGCACCCGAATTAAGGAAATAGACCGAATCGAGTGGCCCGGGCAGGGTCTCGGCCAGCAGACGTGCAAACTCAACCTGCGGACGCTCGACCATCTCGCCATAGACCATAATATGCATATAATCAGCCGCCTGACGCTGCACAGCCTCCACTACGGCACGATTGCCGTGGCCGACATTATTTACCGACACACCCGACACCAAATCGTAGTACGGCTTACCCTCGGGCGTATAGAAAAATACTCCCTCGGCACGCGCCACCTCGATAAGTTGTGGTGCGGGCGAAGTTTGCGCCACGTGACGCAGGAACTGTGTTCTTAATATATCATTCATAACTTAACGTGCTTGCGTGAAACTTGGCTCTGCTGCCTGCTTACCACTGAATGCAAATTCTTATAGAGGAAATTGACGCTGGAGAATACGCTCCGCATCCTTGACCGACGACATTACCCAGCGAAATAATATCTTGCGCGTATCATCATCCTTAAGTTGCCAATCAATCGACGGCGTAAGGCGCATACGCTGCGAAAGCATATAAATCAAAATCGCAGCAGAAGCCGACACGTTAAGACTCTCGACCATACCGCACATCGGAATGCGCAGATACTCATCGGCTGCCTCGATAATCTCATCCGACACGCCTGCGTGCTCAGTACCGAACACCAAGCAGAAGGGACCCTTGGCCACATCGAAAGTCTCGGGGGTACAACTCTCGCGGTGAGGTGTAGTGGCAACCAAACGGTAACCTGCACTCTTCAGAGTAGCAATAGCCTCGGCTGTAGAGTCGTGGCGGGTGATATCAACCCATTTATCGGTTCCGCGAACTATATTGACGTTGGGATTGAACTTACAACGTGTCTCCACCGTATGCAAGTCCTGCAAGCCAAAGGCCTCGCAGTGGCGCACCAGAGCCGATGCATTCTGCGGGTGGAAGGTATTCTCGGTAAGGATAGTCATATAGCGAGTACGCGATGAGAGCGTGCGACGCAACACCTCGCGGCGTTCATCGGTAAGGAATGACTCCATATATGCCGTGCGCTCATCGTACCACTCGGCACTATGAGGCTCGGCAATTAGTTTATTTACGATATTTGTCATCTTCATCCATTATTTTCAGGTAACTCTCATAGCGCGGATAGGCAATCTCGCCCCTCTGCACTGCCTCCACAACGGCACAATGCGGTTCGTGGGTATGAGAACAATTATAGAATCGGCACTCGGGCAAGTAGCGCATCATCTCGGGGCAGTAGTGCGCCAGCTCGGCATCCTCGATGTCGATAAGCCCGAAGCCCTTAATGCCCGGGGTGTCAATTATATATCCGCCCTCCGACAGGGGATAAACAGTGGAAAATGTGGTGGTGTGCTTGCCTTTGTGATGGCTCTGCGAAATCTCGCCTGTACGGATATCCAGACCAGGCTCAACTGCGGCCACAAGTGTGGATTTTCCTACACCCGAATTACCCGACAAAAGCGTCGTTTTTCCGCGCAACAACTCGCGTACCTCATCAACGCCTTCACCCTCGGTGGCCGACACCTCGACTATGCGATAACCCGCACTCTCATATATTGCGTGGAACTCCTCGACAGCCTCGGGACGTGTACGCGCCAAGTCCATCTTGGCCAGCAGGATAATAACCGGTACCTTATAGGCCTCGCAGGTGACCAAAAAACGGTCGATAAACTCGGTTGCCGTCTCTGGCGAAAAGAGCGTTGTAACCAGCAATGCTTGATCGACATTAGAGGCGATTATGTGAGACTCCTTTGATAGGTTTGATGCACGACGGATGATATAGTTGCGTCGTGGCTCAATGGCCGAGATTACATATCCACCCTGCTCGTCGGCCTCGACACTCACCACATCGCCAACGACCACAGGATTGGTCGAGCGCACGCCCTTAAGACGCAACTTACCACGTATGCGACACTGCAAGCGCTCGCCCTCGTGTAGCACCTCATACCAACTGCCCGTAGAACGGACCACCATACCTTTTATGCACTCTGCAGCCATACGCTAATTCAATAATTTATCGGCCAAATCCTCGAAATAAGGTGTTAGTTTGACTGTGATACCCTTCACGGGATCGAACCATCGCGACTGCTCTATAGTAGACTTCGCCACCCAATCGTAGCTCTTGTTCACCGAAGCAAACCACGAGAAGAGCACGCTCACGATGAGCATTACCTTTGCCGCCGAGAAGAGCATTCCCAGCAGAGTGTCGGCCATACCCAATCCTGCAAAGCGAAACACGGCACGCAACAAATAGGCTGCAATGGATATAAGCAGCAGGGCTCCCACGAAGATTACGATAAAGCCCGCTAAGCCCGGCACACCAACCTCGATGCCCGCCAGTCGTTCCAATTCGTTACCATATTGTGCTGCAAAATATAGCGCCGCCACCACGGCTACCAGCGATAGCATCTGCAACAAGAATCCTCGTCGCCAGCCATTGAAGAGCGCCCAAGCCAAGGCCAGATATACAATAATGTCGAATACGTTCATAATTAACTTTGGGTTGTTTTGTGCTTTTTATACTCCCATAAAAGGGAAATTTTGCACGAAGTTAGCATATTTTTTTTAGAATTGCTATATTTGCGGAGAGTAAAATCGGATTGCACGGGGTGGCACACATCATCTCCACCATCTAGCAAAAACTATCAAACACCGAAAACTGTATTATTTTTCAGCCTATGAAACGTATTTTATTGACCCTGATATTTACTATTGTCGCCTGCGTGAGTCAGGCACGCGAGATCTATTCTCTGAACGACGATTGGCAGTTTTTCTACAAACACGATATGAGCAGCGACAACGCTCGCGTAGTGTCACTCCCCCACACCTGGAATCTCGACGCCCTTGCAGGCCAGGGAACATATCTGCAGACTACGGCCAACTACTCGCGTAGCATCTTCGTGCCTTCGGAGTGGTCGGGCAAGCGCCTCTTCATCAAGTTCCACGGCGTGCAGACCATAGCCGACCTCTTTGTCAATGGTCACCACGTGGGCGAGCATCGTGGCGGTTGGACAGCCTTTACGTTCGAGATTACAAAGCATATCGAGTACGGCCAAAACAACTCGCTGGTGGTGGTTGTGAACAACGCCTACCAAAACGACGTGCTACCCACATCGTCGGACGAGAACCTCTACGGCGGCATCTATCGTGACGTGGAGCTCATCGTAACCGAGCCTACAACCATCTCACCCCTGCAGTATGGAACCGATGGCGTATTCGTACACCAGAACAACATCACCGACAATAGCGTAAGTGCAACCGTATCGGTATGGGTTACTACCCTCTCGGACAAGGCGTGCGACCTTGCACTTAGCGTGCGTGCCCCGACGGGCGACGTGGTGCTCTCACGTTATATCAAAAGCCGTATCGAAGCAGGCAAGCCCATCGATATACCCATTACACTGGAGGAGCCTCTGTTGTGGCATCCCAGCGACCCAAACCTTTATACTATTACAGTAGGCATTGGCAATCACGAGGAGGATGCTGTGAGCATTACTACCGGCTTCCGTCGCATCGAGACATCGGCAAGCGAGGGACTAAAGATTAATGGCGAGCGCATAGCAGTAAGAGGTGTGGCTCTGCACCACGATCGTGCAGCCATCGGCAACGCCCTCCGCACACGCCACTACGACGAGGATCTGGAGCAGATTCGCGACATTGGCGCCAATGCCATCCGTTCGGTTACAGCTCCTCACTCACAGTATCTGTATGACCGTTGCGACGAGAATGGCACGCTGGTATGGATCGACCTGCCGTTTAGTCGTGCGCCCTACCTGAGCGACGTGTTCTACTACGCTACACCCAACTTCCGCAACAATGGCTTGCAGCAGTTGCGCGAGATTGTGATGCAGAACTACAATCACCCCTCGGTTGTTATGTGGGGTATCTATTCACTCATTTGGCTCAGAGGCGACAATGCCCTTGACTACGTACGCCAGCTTAACTCTACAGCCAAGTCGTTGGACCCCTCACGTCCTACCGTTGCGTGCAGCAATCAAGATGGCGACATCAACTTCGTAACCGACCTCATTGTATGGCAGCAGTCATTGGGTTGGGAGCGTGGCGTGATTGACGACCTTACGCTTTGGAGCGAGAAATTGCACTCGGAGTGGGGACACCTGTGCTCGGCAGTGGCCTATGGCGAGGGTGGCTCTATCGACCAGCAGTCGGAACAGGAGTTGCAGTCAGGCTCTATCGACCAGCGCTGGATGCCCGAGCAGTGGCACACTTCGTTGCACGAGGGCTATGCCAAGATTTTGGAGCAGGATGATAAGTTCTGGGGTATTTGGATTAACAATATGTATGAGTTTGGCGCCATTCGTCACAACGAGGGTATCTCTCGTACGGGACTCATCACATTCGACCACAAGGATAAGAAGGATGCATACTACCTCTACCGCGCAATGTGGAACAAGACAAGCCCCACACTGCACATCACCGAGAAACGTCGTAACATACGTCAGGATTCATTGCAACGGGTGAAGGTATACTCGTCGGAGCGCGAGGTCCCGGTCTTGCTGGTGAACAAGGATACGGTAGCAATGGAGGAGGTGGCTCCCCACATCTTCCAGGCCGAGTCGATTCCTATGTCAAAGCGTACGCAGGTGGTGGTGAAGGCTGGCCAGCATCAAGACCAGACCACCATTACAATTGGCAACGCATTAGCACAGAGTCGATAGCCTGCGGGCCTTCGCACAAAAGCAGATCCAAAACCGATAGATTTTCGGCAAAAGGCATACGGTCGGAAAAGACCTGAAAGTAGGGCTGGGTAGCAAATACCGAGCCCTCACTATTTTTAGGGCGGAGGTCAAGGTCAGCCTCCGACGCCACTACATAGCTCTCCGAGGTGGGGAGTTCTCGTCCAGCCCCCAAGAGTCTGAGCAGAGTAGCCGTATATTCCATATTATAATCGACCAAGTAACGCCACTCGCGACGATAGAAAGGTTCCAACTCCGAGGCGTAGTGATCGAAGTATGGCGACGACTTATAGGCCGAGAGTATCGACACCCAATGCTGGTGCTGCCAACGCTTCGAGTAGTCGATTTTTACGTCGCGCATAGGCTGACGCGGACGATTGGCATTCTCGACGTTGACGGTGAGCGACATCACACCATTGGCCGAGAGAATCTGGCCACGATTACGCTGTGAACGCTTTACATAGTTCTCGCCCAAATCGATTACACACTCCTCGCGCAGAAGGCGCGCTATGTACTCCACCGATGGGAGATATGCTGAAGGAAGTATTACCATTGCTAACTCTTTTTACACACTACAACCATCCATCCGTCGTTCTCGGCCACCGACTCCACCTTAAATCCGCACTCTGCGGCGCCTCGCTCGATATGCTCAACATCCTCACAAAGGAAGCCACTCATCAGCAACCATCCACCCGCATCCACTGCCTCGGCAAACGAGGGCATCATATCGAGCAGAATGTTGCGATTGATATTAGCAAGCACAAAATCAAACTTCTCGCCCTTGACCACATCCATCGAGCCGCAGCGCACATCAATCTCCACATCGCTCAGCGCTCCGCTGTCGCGACAACTATCACAAGCCCAATCGTCGATATCAACGGCAACCATCTCCCTAGCGCCACACTTCAGGGCGACGATGGCCAGCACTCCCGTTCCACACCCCATATCAAGGCCTCGCTTTTGGGTGAGGTCCATCTCCGCTATGGTCTGCGACATAAGTGCCGTGGTGGCGTGGTGTCCCGTACCAAACGACATTCGCGGTGCGATAATAACATCTACAACGCCCTCAGGCGCAGGATCGTGGTGTGCTGCACGAATGAGTATGGGGCGTCGACCCGCCACACTCACTGGCTCGAAGCCACTCTCCCACTCCTGATTCCAGTTCTGCTGCTCGACCTCGGCCACCTGCCACGAAGCATCATACTCGGCAAGCAGTTGCGTTACAGAGTCACGGCATAGAGCATACTCCTCGTTGATGATATAGGCCGAGAGATGGTCCTCCTCCTGCATAAACGAGTCGAAGGGGTAGTCAGCAAGCAGAGCCGTGAAAATATCGGCCTGCTCGTCGTCGCGAACGGAAATATTGAGTTCGGTATAGTTCATATTATGTAAAATTTTTGCTACATTTGCAGTAGTGCTACACACCACAAAGTTAGAAAGAATATGGCAGATAACGTAAAAAAATGGAATGAAATTTCGCGTTCCTACCGCAAACACCTACTCCTGGAGAAGCACCTTGCCCAAAACAGCATAGAATCATATATGAGCGACTTGGCCAAGTTTGCCCACTTCATATTGCGTATGTACGACCTGCCCCCTAAGGAGGTTGTCACCGAGCATATACAGAAGTATATGATACGCCTCTACGACGAGGGCCGCGAGAAGAGTTCGCAGGCACGAGCCTTGAGCAGCATTAAGAGTTTTTACAACTTCCTGCTCCTCGAGGGTAAGATTGATGCTTCGCCAGCCGAGCTTATCGAGACTCCCAAGAGTTCACGCCCTCTGCCTGACACCCTATCGACCGAGGAGATTGACCGTATCATAGGCTCCATAGACGACTCCACCACCAAGGGTCTGCGCGACCGCGCCATATTGGAGGTGTTGTACTCGTGTGGACTGCGTGTGAGCGAGTTATGCGACCTGCGTCTTAGCGATTTATTCTTTGGCGAGGGACATATCCGCGTCATAGGCAAGGGCGACAAACAGCGTCTGGTGCCCATCAGTGGCCTGGCGCGCGACCGCATACAGCTCTATCAGGAGAAGCGCCGCGAGATGAAGAGCACCACCGACATACTCTTTCTTAACAACCGTGGCAAGCGCCTTACGCGAATAATGATATTTACCATCATCAAGCAGGCTACACAGCGTGCGGGCATCGACAAGAAGGTCAGCCCCCACACCTTCCGCCACTCCTTCGCCACGCATCTGCTCGAGGGCGGTGCGGGCATACGCCAGGTGCAGGAGCTGCTCGGTCACGAGAGCATACTCACCACCGAGATATACACCCACCTCGACACGGGCCACCTTCGCCAGACTCTCGAGGAGCACCTTGGCTGGGAGTAAAACCGTCGGTCCGAGCGAAAGTTTGCATTTTTTTGTGTGCCGATTTGCAAAGTGCGCCAAAAAATGTTATATTTGTGATACATCAAACATTCTGAATGGCACAGCGCGACAAATATCCTCGCCTCCCTAATATATCCGTAGGGGGGGGGGTATCTCTTTGATTTACAGAGGGATAGCCGCCGTGTTGTAAATCCCGAAAACATATCTCTTCATCCGAAGCCTGCATCCGTAGATGCGGGCACAAAGTGTTTTATGCCGCAAGATTAAATCCATAAACTTAAAATTATATCACTATGAAAAAGTATTTACTTTCAGCATTTGCCATCGTGGCTCTGCTATGCGTGGCTTGTGGTGGCGGTGGCGACGACGCCCCTACTACCGTGCCCGTGTCGGGCATTAAGCTCGATAAGAGCGCATTAAGTATTGAGATTGGCGAGAAGGCTACTGTGACGGCTACCATTGCGCCCGCTGACGCAACAAATAAGTCGATTACGTGGAGCACAGCAAACCAAACCATCACAACCGTTAACAATGGCGTTGTTACGGGCGTTGCCACAGGCGAGACAACCCTCACAGCCAAAACAAACGATGGTGGCTACTCTGTAACTATTCCCGTAAAGGTTGTGGCCCAATCGGTTAAAGTTACAGCGATAAGGTTGGTAGGTGTGCCAACTGAAGCAAAAGAGGGGCGTATTACCACTATCTCGGCAGTGATTACACCTACCGATGCAACAGATATGACCGTAACCTTTACAAGCAGCAATCCCGACGTTGTTAAGGTAGAGTTTACCAAGTCGGAGTCGAACTACTCATTGGCAACGTTGACCGCTGTTGGTCCTGGTAAGGCTAAAATCACAGCCACAGCAAACGATGGTAGTGGTGTAACAGCCACATCTGAAGAGATTACAGTCATCCCAACCTTCAAGATTACATCAATCGATGTCGCGCCCAAAGATGCAAAATTAACGGTAGGCGAAACAATGCAATTTGCTGCAAATATCCAGCCTTATAATGCCGAGAATAAAGAGATTGAGTGGAGCAGTAGCAATACTTCGGTTGCAACCGTTACATCTAACGGCTTTGTAGCGACAGTAACTGCCGTTAGCAAGGGTACTGCCACCATTACCGCAACCGCCAAGGATGGTAGCGGAGTAAAGGGAGAAACAACCATCGAGGTTTGGGGTGCAAAACCGACAGTAATATCTTTCGATGGAGAGACAAATAATTTCCAGTTCCGCTCGTGGTATGGCAAGGAAATCGACTTTACGAAGGATTTGAAAATGAAGGTAGAGCCAGCAGGCGCCGATTTGCGACATATTGAATGGGGTATTAAATATAGCGATTCAGATGATTACCCCAATGCGCTTAAGTATAACATTACCAACAATAATGTCATTGCAAGTGTTAGCACTACGGACAATATGGATTCAGGAACTATTCAAATAGAGGCAAAAGTCGATGGCACCCGCATAGCACTTGGCTACGTAATCTTAGATAACATTCCTATATTGTTCTACTCTTATGGATTAAGCGATAAAACAACAACTACAATCGCGGCTCTTTTTGATGACTATAGTTATAATTGGACTTCAGGTTCTTATAAAGACAATGGCTTAAATTTCATCACCTATTGCTATCCTGCAAATCAGAATGATTCATATGCAGAGAATAAAATTCCTGCATCGGAATATACTCTTACGTCGAGTGACGAAAGCAAGATTAAAGTCACTAAACTCACAACGGGCGAGGGTTACCAAATCAAGTGTCTGGATTGGGACACACTTGTGGCTGTAACACTCACCTACAAGTGTGGCGAACATACGCAGACCTACACAATCAACCTTATTCCGTAGGCGTCAAGTCGCACGACGATAAACAAAAACAACCTCTCTTTGGATAGAGAGGTTGTTTTTTTGTTGCTTGTTACACTGTCCTGGTAATTATATAACAAGAGCTGATTTACTCTTTGGCAAGTTCCAATGCCTTGGTAGTAGTGTAATACTTCGAAATCATATGCGAGCGCTCCCACGCGGGAATCTCGCCCTGCTTCAGATAGTCGAGATATACCTGCATAACCGAGCTGAAACGCTGCTCGTGAGTCTTAACGATCTCCGAGGGAATAACCACCTGCCACTCGTGGTCGGCGGTCTTCTTAGCATCCAAGCCTGGATATTTATCCGAGAGTGAACGCAGCACGCGGCGTAGAGTAGATTCGGTCTCGGCATCGTCGCCCGTCTTGCTAACAACATAGAGCATAGGCTTATAACCCTGCTCGGCACCCTGACGAATCTCGATATTGGCACGCGAGCCCTTAACTACCGAGTAGTGAGTGTCGCCCGTGCCCTCTGTGCCTACCTCGGCCATAAAATTCCATACAACGCTCACGCGCACATTAACGCCATTTAGGCGATAGTTCATCTCGCCATTGGAATAGACCTGCAGCGTGTCGTTCACCACGTCGGGCTCGAGGAATGAGGGGTACTCATCGACACCCGTAACAAGACGATATTTGTCGATGGGAATAGGCGTAGCCCAACGGCGAGCCGAAGTGAACTCAATATCTCTCGTATAGTCGATCTCCTGCTCGGGCATAACGGTGCACTGCACCAAATCGACAAGGTGAGTAGTTACATCCACTATACCTTCGCCCTGCTGATCTACATCGAAATACCACTCGGGACGACGCAGGGGCTGACCCGACACATATTTAAAGAAATGGTGCACGCTCTCCTTCGTGATGGCAGGGTCCTCGGGCGTTCCCTTCTCCATCTGACCGAAGAGATCGACATTGGCGACCAGTACGCGCTGCAGCTCGTTGTTGATCTCCGAACGCTCGGTCATAATATCGTATACCATCGAGCCCTTCTCGGGGGCAGAGAGGAGGGTCTGCTCGAGCATAGCAAAACTATTTTGGTCGATAGCCATAGGCTTGTCGGACAGCACATTATAGCCAGCATCCACCGAAGACTTAACGTAGCCCGTCTTCTTGCCGTTGTTACCAGCCAGAACCACCACGTTACCCTTCTTCTCATCGATCATCTTCTGCAAGAAATCCTCGCCCGTATAGAGCTGTTCGTTCCACGATGTGGGGCGCTCCGAACGCTCGTTGTAGATCTTGATGCGGTCGAGGTGCATCTGCGCATCGTCGCCCTCGGGGGCATAGACGTGAACGGTGGGATCGACCTCGTCGTACATATACATCTGCACCAGCGCAGCGTGGAAGTGGCCCGGATCGAGCGTGAGGAGCTTCACCTCGCCCGGGGTGCCATTAAAGCCGTTGCCCGCAGGCTTGGGAGCACAACCACCCAAAGCCAGAGCCATAGTAGCCATAAAAATAAGGTTCTTTTTCATATCGTTTCTAATTTAAATTTTCAATTACTCTACTCGATTACCGTTTTTGTCGATGTAGAACCATTCGCCGTTTAATTTGACTTTAGCTTTACCTTCACGGAAAGAATATGCCCAATGGTACATCAGCGGTATTATCTCCTTTCCTGTTTTATCTATAAATCCACATTTTGAATCCGAATACGGATTTCCCTCACAAACAAAAGCCAAACCTTCTCGAAATTCATATACAATATCATATTTTAACGGAGTAAGTTCTATTCCCTTTTTATTTATCAAGCATATTTTATGATCCATCCAGACAAAGGCTACTCCATCATTGAAACTGCACTCTATCGCATCATATTTAAAAGGAAGTACAGTTTTACCAGCTTTATTTATAAAGCCCCATTTCTTTCTTATACGAACAGCTGATAGACCTTCACAAAATTCACGAGCTCCCTCATATATCATAGGAATAACAGTTTTTTCAGTTTTATCTATAAAACCGACTTTCCCATTTACATTTATGCAAGCCAATCCTTCTTTAAAATCTGAAGCGTTATCATATCTAAACGGAATAACAATTTTATTAGTTTTATCAATAAATCCCCATTTTTCTCTCAATCTAACTCGAGCTAATCCTTCATTAAAGGAAGGTGTATAACAAAACAACTCTTCTGCTTCATCATATCTCAATGGAATAACAATCTCCCCAGTAGATCTCAATTTGAATCCGCATCTTCCACCACCATAAAATGGCTCAAATTCATCGTCTGGCACACTCAGTAAATATGCGTCTCGTTCTGATATTTGTTGATCTGCATCTTTTTTTCTTCGCTCTGGTTCTATTCTAGCATGTATAAATTGCTCAGCCTTGCGTTCTGCATTTTCCCTGTCTTTATATTCCGCATCTTCTTTTGCCACGCGAGCATTGTATTTTTCCAATAGGTTTACCTCAATATAATCCTCGTATTCAAGATCTTCAACCAACAACATGCATTCATAGCTATCTGCTTCATTCTCCAAGCCAATAAATTTTAATTTACTTTTTCCTTTTGGCAACTTTATTTTAGTAAACCCTCCTCTAAAAGCTAAACCTATTTCCTCACCAAAACGAAATATACGACAATCTAAATCTGTCTCGATATGTATAGTAGCTCCAGTTTGTGAGACAACATTAGATTGCCCCAACTCAGCTAATACAGGACGAACTATATCAATAATAAATTGATTGATGGATTCTTTGGATGTCTGTCCAAACATTACATTAGAAAATGGACGCTGACCCAAGCCCGCCATAACCTTAGTGGACAATCCTGCTGGAAGTGTGGTAAATGTACAATCAGGATTAATCGGAATAAAATGTTTGTGATTATCTACTGCATATTCAATCTCCTTACGCACCCAATCGTCATCGTCCAAACAACGCTCCAACGAATTTGGCGTAAGCAAAAACATAAAGATAGGCGAGGAGTCGATGGCATCCATAATACACTTATCGAAGACTCCATCTTTCAACTCATCGAGATCCAAAAAGACCTTATAACCTCGAGCTTCAAGGGCAGTTTTCAGTATTCTTGCTTTATCAGCACCACCTTTTCGGCGAGAGCTTATAAAAATATCGTATTTGGGTTGTAACATATAGGCAAAGTTAGTCGTTTGGATAACAAAGATACAAAAATTTTTATTCCGATATAAAAAAACTCGGCGTAAACGATTGATATTTACATTTTTTAGCGTATCTTTGCCGTCGCTTTCGCGCGCGTATAACGCGGGCACGGGCATAAAACTTTTATTATTAACCATTTAACGAGCGATTGTATCGCAAAAATTTTTCCACAATGGAAGTATTGAACAATGTAGCAAACGAGGGTTTCGATTGGAACGCGTTTGAGAATGATTTGGATCTCTATGGCGGTCAGACCAAGGAGCAGGTTTCTGAGGCTTATGGCCAGACTTTGTCTAACATCGCTGTTGGCGAGGTTGTAGAGGGTACCGTTAGCGAGATCAACAAGCGCGAGGTAACCGTAAACATCGGCTACAAGAGCGAGGGTATGATTCAGGCAACTGAGTTCCGTTACAACCCTGAGTTGACTGTAGGT
>JAZQSN010000009.1:0-23731 GCA_045630065.1 Alistipes sp. | reverse complement strand
GCCACCTCGTCCTGCAACGTACGCTCGTCGGCCTGCATAATCTTCGAGCACTCCTTGACAAAGACCGAACGCTGGATAGCATCGGGAATAAGGGCTATGGTCTGCACGATATCCTTTATTACCTCGCCACGACGGATGGGGTCGCGCTCGGCATCGCGCATAAGCAACTTGGCCTTGAACGAGAGGAAATCCTCCTCTGTATTCTGTATATATTCACGAACCTGGTCGGCCGTGTGTGCTCGGGCAAACGAATCAGGGTCGTGTTCTGCAGGAAGCGACACGATACGGACATTCATTCCCTCCTTGAGAATCATATCGATTCCTCGCATAGTAGCCTTAACACCAGCCGAGTCGCCGTCGTAGATGACCGTAATATTGCGTGTAAATCGACTCAACAGACGTATCTGGTCAATAGTGAGCGACGTACCCGACGAGGCCACCACATTCTCCACACCAGCCTGATGCATTGAGATAACATCGGTATAACCCTCCACCATAATGGCAAAGCCCTGTTGCTGGATTGCCTTCTTGGCAAAATAGAGGCCATAGAGTTCTCGTGTCTTGCTGTAAATCTCACTCTCGGGCGAGTTCTGATACTTGGCAACCTTACCATCGGTACGAAGCGTACGACCACCAAAGGCCACCACACGTCCCGAGATATTATGCACAGGGAACATCACTCGATCGCGAAAACGGTCGTACAATCGACCATCGCTCTCACGCTTTAGCGTAAGACCTGTCGAGAGCAAGAACTCCTCCTTGTATCCTGACGCCAATGCCGCCTGCGACATAGCATCACCTGCCGCCGAGCAGAATCCCAGACCAAACTTGCGGATAGTGGCATCGGTAAAACCACGCTTCTGTGCAAAGTACGAGAGGCCTATGCTCTTACCCTCGGCATTGTTAAGCAGATACTTGGCAAAGTACTCGGCCACCCAACCATTGAGGGCAAACATACTCTCGCGGTTGTTGTTGCGGCGCACATCCTCCTCGGTCTGCTCACGCTCCTCGACCTCGATGCCATAGCGCTTGGCCACAATCTTCAAAGCCTCGGGATAAGTTATGTTCTCGTGCTCCATCACAAAGGTAACGGCATTACCACCCTTTCCACAACCGAAGCACTTATACACTCCCTTCGATGGTGAAACCACGAACGAGGGAGTCTTCTCGTTGTGAAACGGACAGCACGCCTGATAGTTCACGCCCTTCTTTTTGAGCGTGACATAATCGCTAATAATATCTACGATATTAGCAGCCGCATAAATTCTATCTACCGTTGCGCGATCAATCATAAGAGTACAAAGGTAATAATAAAATTATAATCCTCGGTTTTTAAAGGCTAAAATTCGCACTCACGACTCTAAGGCGAGAGATTTGCCACTGCTTTTTTCATTATTGAGTAATTATTCCTAACTTTGTCGTATGGATTTCAAACTCGTATCGGACTATGCCCCCAAGGGCGACCAGCCCCAAGCCATAGCACAGCTCATCGACTCAATCGAGGGCGGTGCCCGACACAACACTCTGCTCGGAGTGACTGGATCGGGCAAGACCTTCACTATGGCAAATGTGGTGGCGGCTCTCAACCGTCCGACCATCGTTTTGAGCCACAACAAAACCCTTGCGGCACAGCTCTATGGCGAATTCAAGAACTTCTTTCCCGAAAACGCCGTTGAATACTTCGTATCCTATTACGACTACTATCAGCCCGAGGCTTATCTTCCTACGACCGACACCTACATCGAAAAGGATCTCTCGATAAACGACGAGATCGAGAAGATGCGTCTGAGCACCACCTCGGCCCTGCTGTCGGGACGCCGTGATGTGATTGTGGTGTCGAGCGTATCGTGCCTCTATGGTATTGGTAATCCCGACGATTTCCACGCCACATCCATCCACCTGAAGGTTGGAGCCCGCATTGGCTACAAGCAACTACTCTACTCGCTGGTCGAAGCCTTATATACCCGCACCGAGCAGGCCCTCACACCTGCCACATTCCGCACCAAGGGCGACACGATTGACGTGATGGCGGCCTTTGGCAATAATTGCTATCGCATAACGATGTTCGATAGCGAGGTCGAGGCCATACAACTCATCGACCCTGCGTCGGGTCAGCGCATAAGCGAGCTGGAGTCGGTTACCATCTATCCGGCCAATATGTTCGTTACCACCAAGGAGCGTATCAACACCGCCGTGCAACAGATATATCTCGATTTGGGTCAGCGCATTGCATACTTCGAAAAGGAAGATCGTCCGCTCGAGGCACAACGCATCAAGCAACGCGTAGAGTACGATCTGGAGATGATTAAAGAACTAGGCTACTGCCCCGGCATTGAGAACTACTCGCGCTACTTCGATGGTCGTGCCGAAGGTACTAGACCTTTCTGTCTGTTGGACTATTTCCCCGACGACTACCTGATGATTATCGACGAGAGCCACGTTACGTTACCGCAAGTGCACGCGATGTTCGGTGGCGACCGTGCGCGCAAGGAGAACCTAGTGAACTACGGATTCCGCCTCCCTGCGGCCAAGGATAACCGTCCGCTGACATTCAGCGAATTCGAGGGCTTGGTCGGCACAGCGATATATGTAAGTGCTACACCAGCCGACTACGAGCTGCGCCAGTGCGAAGGCGTTGTAGTTGAGCAGTTAATACGCCCCACAGGATTGGTCGATCCACCTATGGAGGTGCGTCCATCAAGGAATCAGATCGACGACATTTTAGAGGAGATTGAAAAGCGAGTAAAACGCAACGAGAAGATTATCATCACAGCCCTCACAAAGCGTATGGCCGAGGAGATGTCACGTTTCCTTGACCGTGCTGGCGTTCGCAACCGCTATATTCACTCCGACGTTGACACCTTGGAGCGAGTGCAGATTATCGAGGACCTGCACGCCGACCTGTTCGATGTATTGGTAGGAGTAAACCTGCTGCGAGAGGGTCTGGATATGCCCGAAGTGAGCCTTGTGGTAATTCTCGATGCCGACAAGGAGGGATTCTTGCGTAACGTACGCTCTATCACACAGATAGCCGGCCGTGCAGCACGTCATAGCAGTGGTAAGGCGCTGCTCTATGCCGACAATGTAACGGGATCGATGCGTAACGCCATTGAGCAGAGCAACCGTCGCCGTGAGAAACAGATTGAATACAACATTGCTAACGCAATGCTGCCACGTAAGGCTCGCAAGAGTGGTACGGGACAGAGTACTCTACTAACACCCAAGCCAGAAGATATGAATGTATATCCCATCGTTGAGGAGCACTACAGCATAGCATCCGACACGAAGGGTACATATAATGTCAGCCAGCAGATTCCCGAAGATATTGACGCACAGATAGCAAAGGCACGCGAGGATATGGAGCGTGCAGCCAAGTCGTTGGACTTCCTGGCCGCAGCACGTTACCGCGACAGGATGTACGAATTACAAAAACTCAAAGAGTTGATTTAGCGGAAGTCAATTACCTCGTAATCACGATACTTCGAGGCGTTATACTTCTCAACCTCGGTCGTACGACGCACAAGCGAAGTGATGGTAACCTCGATGCGGTCATCATAGAGCACATATACAATTTTGCGCGGACGCGATGTATTCTTATCTACAGTAAGGTATATATCGCCTTCGAGCGTAGTGTCGTTGGCGCGCATTACAAGTGTTAGTTCATTACCTATCTCGGTGTATATCATCGAAGCATACTCATCCCCCACGAAGTCGAAGCAACGGGTCGGATTATCCAAGATATTGCGACTTGCTATATCCATCTCATCGATATTCACCTCCTCAAGGTCGTGGTCAACCTCATATCGCACCTTGCCGTCGGCATACACCTCGGCCTGATCCACCACGATGTGATAATTATCGCCTGCAACGCTATAGTGACCCTGCGTCTGAAGATCACCAGCCGCCACCGTAAATGTAGCGTCATAACTACCCAACGTACGCACATACTCTGCTACGCCTCGCAAAACGGCTTGCGAGCGCTCATCGGCTGAGGCTACCACAAATGACAACAATGAGAATATAATCACAAAAAAACTACGCATACTCATCTAATAAACGATTTTTTGTTTGCATTTATTGTTCCTTACTAGAACACACCCAGTTCCTGCAACTTTGCCTCCAGCGAGGGCAGGTCGTAGAACTTTATCTCGCGTGGCTTGGCTCCCACTTGCGGGCCTACGATGCCGGCTCGCTCCAACTGCATCATTATTCGGCCTGCACGATTGAAGCCCACTTCGTAGTTGCGCTGGATTGACGATGTAGATATAACACCCGTTGTCACAGCTGCACGCGCTACCTCGCCAAACAGAGAGTCATACTTTACTGGGGCACCACTCTCACCGTCGGAGAAACCACCAGCTGCCTCACTGCCCGCCTCAGGGGTGTAGTCGGGCAGAGGATAGGCCTCGGTATATCCCTGTTGCTTAGCGATATAATCCACCAAACGCTCAACCTCCTTAGTCTCCACCAATGCACACTGCACACGTGTGAGCTCTCCATCCTTCGAGAAGAGCATATCGCCACGACCGATGAGCTGGTTAGCTCCCGGTTGGTCAATAATCGTACGCGAGTCAATCATCTGAATCACACGAAATGCAATACGCGAGGGGAAGTTAGCCTTGATACCACCCGTGATGACACGCACATCGGGACGCTGCGTTGCGATAATAAGGTGAATACCCACCGCACGCGCCTTCTGCGCCAATCGCATAACAGGCACCTCTACCTCCTTGGCAGTCATAATAAGGTCGGCAAACTCGTCGACAATAACCACGATATATGGCAGGAAGCGGTGTCCCTTGTTAGGGTTAAGGCGACGTGCCGTGAACTTTTCGTTGTACTCCACGATGTTACGTGCCGTAGCCATCTTACACAACTCCAGACGACGACCCATCTCCTCGACGAGTGAGTTCAGTGCATATACTGCCTTCTTGGGATCTGTAACGATAGCCTCGTCTTCGGACTCCATTTTAGCCAGGAAGTGGCGTTCCAACTTATTATATACCGAGAACTCGACCATCTTGGGGTCAATCATCACAAACTTCAACTCGGCAGGATGCTTGCGATAGAGCAACGATGTGATAATAGCGTTCAAGCCCACCGATTTACCCTGACCAGTAGCACCAGCTACCAGCAGGTGAGGCATCTTCGCCAAATCGAATGTAAAGTTTGTATTCTGAATCGTGCGGCCAATCACCACGGGAAGCTCCATCTTGGCGTGCTGGAACTCCTCCGAACAGATGGCAGAATACATCGACACAATCTGCTTGTCGCGGTTAGGCACCTCGATACCGATTGTGCCACGACCAGGAATGGGGGCAATGATACGAATACCCTGCGCGCGAAGGCTCTGGGCAATATCCTTCTCTAGCCCCTGCACCTTCGAAATCTTCACACCTTGTGCCTGTACAATCTCATAGAGTGTTACTGTAGGGCCAACAGTAGCCTGAATATCCACGATGGGGGCACCGGAATACTTGAGTGTCTCCTGGATACGGGACTTGTTATCGTAAATCTCGGCATCGCTCACCTTGTGCGGAGACTTATAATCCTCCAGAAGCGAGACATAGGGCTTTTTATAACTCTCCAAGTCGCGCAATGGGTCGTAGAGTTCAGTATCAATATCCGACTCAGCAACTCGTCTTACGGCATTCTCGCGTACTGTAACCACTATATCGTCCGCCTCGGGTAATCCTCGCTCCGTGCGTGGGGCACGTGGCGTTGCACTCAATCGAGGCTCAGGCACTGTTGCAAAGTCGACATGCGACTCTGTTTCAGCATTATAGGGCATCGCATCATCGGCGGGCTCTGCAACATACATCTGCTCCACCTCTCGCTCTACTACGGCAAAGCCCTGCTCATCCAGCTCGCGAGCCTGACGGGCCTGCTCCTCGCGGGCAAGCAGCTGATTAACATCAATCTGCTCGGGCTGTGCTCCACCATTGGGCTCCACCACAAAGCCATCGTCGTCATACGACGACATATCCATCACTCGCTCGGCGGGTGCAATCTGTTCGGGCTTCTCTTCGCCCTCGATGTAGAACTCATCCTCCTCGACCACACGACCAAAATCGCGACTCGGCTTCTGCTGTTCAATTTGCGCAGCCAGATACTCATTCATACGAACAACTCTCTCTCCATCCTGTTGAGGTTGTGCCGCTAAATGCTCCTGCGAAGCCTGAGTCTGGTAAGTCACCACCAGAGGTGTCATATTTACCACCAGCTGAGGCGTAGGCTGATATGCGGGCTGAGGTGTAGTTTCAGGTGCGGGCTCAGACTCTTGTTGCGGAGCTGAAGTTGCCACTGACTCCTGAGGCTCAACATCCGCTCCCGACTCCTCATCCTCCTCGTCTGTGCGGGTCTTGGCTCGGGCGGTGATAACATCCTCCACAACTCGTTTCATACGGTCGCCCTGCTTCTCCACACCATCGCCAATGCCATCGACTATACGGCGGAAGTTGCGGTTGATAAACACTCCCGTAAGCACCCATCCTGTTATGAGTATCAGCACCGTACCGAACACACCAATGGCATCGGTAAGGTCGGCAGCACACGCTTGACCAAGCTCTCCACCAATATCGTATGGCAGGCTCATCTGCTTGGCAACAAGGCCAAGCGTAAGCGAGCCCATAACCAACAACAGGGCCGCGCTCAATGCGAAATGGTTGATGTGCAACGACTTCTTCCTAAAGACACGCCAACCCAGAACGGTCAGCACCACGGGGATAATTATACCAAAGATACCGAACGAACAATCAACCATCCAATAGGCCAATGTAGCGCCCAGCTTGCTGCATATATTCTCGAAGGGAATAACCTCGCCCGAGAGGTCGGGGTTATTACGCAAAGCCGACAAATCCGACGACCAATGAATAAAGTGCGACAACACCGATGCGGCAGATATTAGGCCCACAACAACCAATATGAAACCCGTCATCCACAACACATTGTCGTTCGATGGCGGAGCAACGGTCGCAGTGCTCTTTTTCGACTTTGTATTTTTACTAACTCGTTGTGCCATAATCAACAAAAGATAGGGATTCTATCCCAATATAATCGTATAACGTTTTATCTCAACAAACTTTCCGAGGCTTTTGCTCGCAGACGCTCGCAGTACTGCTCGTCGGCGTAGCTGACAAACTCATAACGTGCCTCATTACCATCCTCGGCTCGCAAATCATACTCATCCAGAAGGCTCTCCACTCGCTTTTCGACCGCTGCACCCGAGTCAATCACCGCCACCTCACGTTCGCCCACTACCTCACAAATAACATCCTTGAGGAAGGGATAATGCGTGCATCCCAGCACAATCACATCGGCACCACGTTCGATGATGGGCTCCACCACGGCACGCACCATCTCACGGCACTGCTCGGTATGCTCCTGATTCTGCTCCACGGCCTCTACCCAGCCACGGCCTACGGCCTTAATGACATCCACGCCCTGACCATAGCGCTCCAGCGTTGAGAGGAACTTCTCGCCCTGTAGGCTTCGC
Organism: Alistipes sp.; assembly: GCA_045630065.1. Lineage (GTDB taxonomy): Bacteria > Bacteroidota > Bacteroidia > Bacteroidales > Rikenellaceae > Alistipes. Next base: position 16,236 of record JAZQSN010000009.1, on the reverse strand, counting down.
TCCGTTGCGACGACTCCCACCACTCGGCTCTTGGTCATCTTGCACGCAGGCTTCACCGCAGGCTCCAACCCCACAATGGGTGTCGACGGAAACACCTCACGCAGGTGCGAGATAGCGGCGGCGGTAGCGGTATTACAGGCCACTACGACCATTTTGCATCCACGCTCAATCAAATCACGAACGGCCACCTCGGCAAGCAATCGTATACTTTCGACAGGCAACGAACCATAAGGGCAATTCTTTCCGTCGCCAAGGTATATCAACGACTCAGCAGGTAGTGCCCGACGCAGCTCACGCCACACCGAAAGACCACCAAAACCTGAATCATATACACCTATCGGACTATTGTTCATTCTTCGTAATAAGGTCAAGTATCACATCAATGATAGCCTCGTCGCTCAATTCGGCACACTCCACGCAGTGCGTTGCTCGCAAGTAGAAAGGCTCACGCTCAGCCATATTTGCGGTCATAAAGGCTACCAACTCCTCATCGTTAAGGCCACGCAGTTTGGGGCGCTTATAGCGACCTCTGGGGCTCAGGCGTGAGGCAATCTGCTTTGCCGTACGGCGCAGATATACGGCTACACCCAGGGTATTCATTCGCTCAATATTATCACTCCACGCAGGTGCTCCTCCACCTGTCGAGATAATCATATCGCCCTGCATTGCGCCCAATTCCTCAATCAGTTCGCGCTCCTTATCGCGGAAATACTGCTCGCCAGCATAGTGGAATATATCGCTAATAGTAGCACCCTCCCTTTGCTCGATTATCGAATCCATATCGTAAAATGGGGCGTTGCACGCCTTGGCCAACTTTCGACCCAGCGAGCTCTTACCGCAACCCATATATCCAACCAGAAAAATCTTCATTGCAACTCACTAAAAGAGATTCAACTGCTCGGGGTCGATGGTAAGGATATGCTCCTGCACAGGTTCTACCTCCTGACTTGGCATAGTCTGCTCGGCACTATCTGTGGGAATAACAACCTCGCCTACTCGCTCCAAATCAACCTCTATTGCGGCATCATCCATCTCCTCTATCTCCTCCATATCAGGCTGCTCTGGCAACTCGGGCTCGATGAACGAGAGCGAGGCTACATCGTAGGTGGTAATACGCTTACCTTTGGCACGGTGGCTCTTAACACCCACAAACGAATCGACATCCACCTCGTCAGCAGGACGTGCGGCGTGAGCACCCTTATATGTTACCACAAGGGTAGCTCCTTCGACACCTGTTATGCATACGAAGTCAGCCATAGTATCCTCCTCGAGGAACGACTGCAGCTTCTCGCTGGCCTCCAGCTGGAAACGCTTCATATAGTAGTACGACTGCTCACGATCGAAGTAGCAGAGGCTATAGATGCGGCCCGAAATAAACTTCTCCACACGGATAGTCTCATCGGGGAAGTGCTGATCGACATTGAAACCTGTAATGTAGTATTGGTTCTTCGATGTCCATACGGCAATCTTATCGTCACCCTTGAACTCGCCAAGCAATATACCACGGCCATCGGTATTCAGACGGCGTACATCCTCATCGTACCATATGTTCTGTCCGCCAAGAGTCGAAGTTCCCTTCTCCTTGAGCACAATCTTATGAATGCCGTAACGTGAGAAGAGATTACCTGCAGCAGCACGGCCCTTGATGGCCACTGTCGAGAAGTCCAAATCGGCAATCACCTTCTTCAAACGCGGGCGGGGACGGAAGTAAATCTTCAGCACCTCAGCCTCACCGTTGGGATTTACCGTCATATAGATAATCTCGCTCTTAGGTGTTCCCTTCGTCAGATCGTATACCTTATCGCGTGTGATGCTCTTGATGGCGCATCGTTTCATCATAATAGCACCACCACGACCGTCACGATAGAGTACGTTGTATATCGTACGCTCGTCGTTGCGCTTGAATACGCCGATGTAGTAAATGTTCTTGTCGAAGAAATCCTTATCGGCCACCTTCTTTATCACATAGCGACCATCCTTCAGTATTACAATCACATCGTCGATATCGCTACAATCGCACACAAACTCGGCATCCTTCATACTCTTGCCAATACCGAAGAATCCCTCTGCCCTATCGACATAAAGCTTGGCGTTGGTAACAGCCACCTTAGTAGCCTCGATTGCATCGAACTCTCGAATCTCGGTCTTACGCTCACGACCCTTGCCATACTTCTCGCGTATGCGCTCGTAGTAGGCGATGGCATAGTCGGTCAGGTGGTCCAACTCGTATTGCGTGGTCTTTATATCCTCCTCAATCTTCTTAATCTCGTTATCGGCCTTCTCGGTATCGTAACGCGAGATGCGGATGAACTTTAGCTCAGTCAGATGCTGCACATCATCCATCGTAACCTCGCGACGCAAACGTTTCTTGAACGGCTCCAAGCCCTTATCCACCGCCTCGTAGGCAGCCTCGCGTGTGCGACAACCCTCGATAAGCTGATAGAGTTTATTCTCAATAAATATGCGCTCAAGCGAAGCTTCGTGCCACGCCTCGTTAAGTTCATCCAAACGAATCTCCAACTCGCGGCCAAGCAGATAGCGTGTATGGTCGGCCGAGTGACGCAGTATATCCTTCACACCCATAAAGCAGGGCTTCTCGTCCATAATAACGCAGGCGTTGGGCGAGATTGACACCTCGCACGAGGTGAAGGCGTAGAGTGCGTCGATGGTCTTATCGCTCGACTCGTCGTTGGCAACGTGGATAATAATCTCCACCTTGTCAGCCGTCAAGTCATCGACCTTCTTAATCTTAATCTTGCCGTTCTCGTTAGCCTTCAGGATTGACTCCTTGATTGACTCCGAGGTGGTTGAGAACGGAATCTCTGTAATGGCCAGCGTGCGCTTGTCAATCTTCGATATGCGGGCTCGCACCTTCACGGCACCTCCACGCAGACCGTCGTTATAGCGGCTGACATCCATCAAACCTCCCGTGGGAAAGTCGGGCAAAAGCTGGAACTCCTCGCCCTTGAGGTGGGCGATACAGGCCGAGATAAGCTCGTTGAAGTTGTGCGGCAAAATCTTCGACGCCAAACCTACGGCAATACCCTCGGTACCCTGCGCAAGCAGCAACGGGAACTTAACGGGCAGCGTAACGGGCTCGTCGTAACGGCCATCGTACGAGCGCATCCACTCGGTGGTCTTATTGTTGAAGACTACATCCAAAGCGAACTTCGACAGACGCGCCTCGATGTATCGACCTGCGGCGGCATCGTCGCCCGTGAGTATGTTACCCCAGTTACCCTGGGTGTCAATCAAGAGTCCCTTCTGACCGAGCTGCACCAACGCATCCTTGATTGATGCATCGCCGTGGGGGTGGTACTTCATCACATCACCCACGATGCTCTGCACCTTGGTGCGGGCACCCTCGATGCAGTGCTTCTTCATCGTATGCATAATACGACGCTGCACGGGTTTCAGACCATCGTCGATGTGCGGCACGGCACGCTCGAGGATTACATACGAGGCGTAGTCCAAAAACCAGTTCTTGTACATACCCGTGAGTTTGCGCACGCTCTCCTCGCCCATCAGGCGGTCGTACTTACTCTCCGCACGCTGGGGCGTAGCCGCTGTCTGCACGGCCTGCTCCTCCAATGCGGGGGTTAAATCCTCTCTTTTGATATCTATATTCTCTGCCATTTACGCTTGTATTATGCTATTTCCTCAATATCCTCCTCAATGCGGAGATTGTTCACGATAAAGTTCTGACGCTCGAAGGTGTTCTTACCCATATAGAACTCCAACATATCCGAGATGGGGTCGTCCTTGGTCAGGCGCACCTTGTCCAGACGCATGTTCTCACCAATGAGGTCCTTGAACTCCTCGGGCGAAATCTCACCCAAACCCTTAAATCGGGTAATCTCGGCCCTTGCACCACACTTCTTGATTGCTCGCTGGCGCTCCTCCTCGGTGTAGCAGTAGAAGTTCTCCTTCTTGTTCTGCACACGGAACAGCGGTGTCTGCAAGATGTAGAGATGACCTGCACGGATAAGCTCGGGGAAGAACTGCACGAAGAACGAAGTCATCAACAGACGGATGTGCATACCATCCACACCGGCATCGGTTGCGATGATGACCTTGTTAAAGCGCAGATTCTCCAAACCATCCTCGATGTTGAGCGCCGCCTGCAGCAGGTTGAACTCCTCGTTCTCGTAAACAACCTTCTTGGTAAGACCGTAGCAGTTCAAAGGCTTACCACGCAGACAGAACACAGCCTGCGTCATAGCATCACGCGTCATCGTGATGGGACCCATCGCCGAAAGACCCTCCGTAATGAAAATCATAGTCTTCTCGGCCAGCGGGTTTTTGCTATCGGTGAGGTGCACCTTGCAATCACGCAACTTGCGGTTATTCACGGCCACCTTCTTTGCTGTCTCGCGAGCCTTCTTCTGAATACCCGAGATAGCCTTGCGGGCCTTCTCATTCTCGGCAATCTTCTTCTGCATCACCTGCGCAGTCTCGGGGTGCTTATGCAGGTAGTTATCGAGGTTGGTGGCGATGAAGTCGCCCACAAACTGCATCATTGTCACACCCGGTGCCTGCTCCTTCGAGCCGAGGCGAATCTTGGTCTGCGACTCAAACACGGGATCGTTCATTCGCACCGACACAGCGGCAATCATCGACGTACGCACATCCGAGGGGTCGTAGTCCTTCTTAAAGAACTCCTTCACCACCTTTGCCACCGAAGCACGGAATGCCGCCTGATGTGTACCACCCTGCGGGGTGTACTGACCATTGACAAACGAGTAGTAGCTCTCGCCATAGCCCGTGCCGTGGGTAATCACCACGTCGATATCCTCGCCCGAGAGGTAGATGGGCGGATAGAGGGGCTCCTCCGAGAGGTTATCGTTAACCAGATCAAGCAGACCATTCTTCGAGACATACTCCTGACCATTGAGGATAATCTTCAGGCCGAGGTTGAGGTATGTATAGTTTCGCACCAACTGCTCGACATAGTCCATATTGTAGGAGTACTCGCCAAAGATAGCCTCATCGACACGGAAGCTGATGAATGTACCATTCTTCTCACTGACGCCACTCTCCCAGCGGTCGCTGAGCTCCAAGCCCTGCGAGAAAGTCACAGTGTGAGCCTCGCCGTCACGCACCGAGCGTGCGGTGAACTCGCTCGAGAGCATATTCACAGCCTTCACACCCACACCGTTCAAACCGACGGTCTTCTTGAAGGCGTCGCCCTCGTACTTACCTCCCGTGTTCATCTTGCTCACAGCCGCCGACAACGACTTGAGGGGAATACCGCGACCATAGTCTCGCACCGAAACTACGTTATCCTCGATTGTAATCTCGATCTTGTTACCTGCACCCATGATAAACTCGTCAATCGAGTTATCGACCGTCTCCTTTATCAGCACATAGATACCATCGTCGGGCTGCGAACCGTCGCCCAACTTACCGATGTACATACCGGGGCGCAGACGCAAATGCTCGCGAGGCGAAAGGGTTTTTATGGCGTCATCGTCGTACGCCACTGCTTGATTTATATTTTTTTCGTTTGGCATACTCTTTTAGCACTCCAACGTCGCAAAGTAACAACTACTCTTTGACATTTTGTGACACACCTGCTTTTGGGGATAATTATTTCTTCTCGGCAGCAACCTCTGCACGCAAATCGGCCAAAGCCTCCACCATACGGTCGTGGGTCTGCTGTGCCAGCTCCTTAACCTCGAGTGCAGCCACCTGCTCAACGGGCACGGGCTTCAACACACGAATAGCCACACGGTGGCCCCAATTCACAAACCAGCGATTCTTGAATGCGTTGTTCGTACCAGTCATCACAACGGGCAGAATCTCCACACCTGCCTCCTTGGCAAGGTTGAAGGCGCCGAGCTTGAAGTTGTGAATCTCGCCATCCTTTGAACGTGTACCCTCGGGGAAGATAGCCACCGTAGCACCACGGCTGAGCCACAACTTACCCAGACGTGACACCTTGGCCATAGCCTTCTTGGGGTTACCTCGCTCGATGGGTATATCACCGTGAACCGAGAGCAACGGACCCATAAAGGGCACCCAGAAAACCTCTCGCTTCGACACCCAGCGGAAATTCAACGGAATCTTATATGCTGAGAAGATATCACAACCCGAGTTATGATTCAACGTCATCACGTAGGCCTTATTCTTGTCGATATTCTCCAAACCCTCAATCGTGCGCTTGCCGAAGGGGAACCAATCGTAGAGCATAGCACAGATGCATCGAGAACACTCGTGCACCCAACGACGGGTCCTATCAAACGGATAGGTCAATCCCAATACAATGATTGAAACGATGAACCAAAAAGTCACCTGCAACAGTGTGAAAATGTAGAACAAAAAAGAAAACATAGTGCGAATAAGTTAATATACATTCTATCTGGCAAATTTACTCATTTTTGACCGACCGCCCAAAAATTTCATCCCAATTTTATTAACAAAATAACGCCCCACCCCGACCTAATCGCCCCAAAGCAGAATAAGAGGCCTATACTATTGAAAATCTCAATTCTAATGCTTATCTTTGTTTGATTTCCGCCGCCGAATCACACGGCTGCGACCACAACCAATGTTAAAACTTTAAGATTATGTCTATATTCTCAATTTTCAAGGGCAAGCCCGCACCCTCATACCCCACCGACATCGTTCAGGACAAGGAGGGCAACGACATCCAGTTCACATTCTTCAAGCACGCCTCGTTTGCCATCAAGGTTGGCCAGCGCCATATCTACAACGACCCCGTACTGCAATATGCCGAGTATGCACGTCTGACAAAGGCCGATTTGGTGCTTGTAACACACTCTCATTACGACCACCTCGATCGTGCCGCCATCGACGACATAACCACTCATCAGAGCATCATCCTATGCGACAAAACATCGGCCGAAGTATTTGATGGCGAAGCTGTTGTGATGACACCAGGCCTGAAGGCACAGCCCTGGGATGGACTCATCGTCGAGGCCGTAGCGGCATACAACACATCGGAGGGACACACCGATTTTCACCCGCAGGCACGCGAGGATTGCGGCTACATTCTGGAGCTTGCATCGGGCCTTCGCATCTACATCGCGGGCGACACCGAACTCACTCCCGAGATGAAGGCTTTGAAGGATATCGACATCGCTTTCCTGCCCGTAAATCAGCCCTACACGATGACTGTCGATCAGGCCATCGAAGCCGTGAAGGCTATCCGCCCGAAGATTTTCTACCCCTACCATTATGGTGAGGTTGAGGAAGTTACCGACATCGAGCATCTGAAGCGCGAGTTGGCCGACGTGACAGAGGTAAGAGTATTCCCGATGGAGTAACACTCCGCCAGCATAACACAAAAAAGGATGCCCCGCAGGACATCCTTTTTTTGTTATTATCAAGCGAATAAATAAGTCTTTTACTTAATTATCTTATCCAGCTTATCCACTGCTCGACGAATCTCCTCCTCGGGCAACTCGTGGTCAACCAGATTGTTGGCAAAGTACTGCTCGAAGGCGTAGAGATCAATCATACCGTGGCCCGAAAGGTTGAACAAGATAGTCTTCTCCTTGCCCTCCTCCTTGGCCTTCTGTGCCTCACGAATAGCAACTGCAATGGCGTGGCACGACTCGGGTGCGGGGATGATACCCTCGCTATTGGCGAAGAGCATACCTGCCGAGAATGTCTCCAACTGCTGCACCGACTGCGCCTCCATCAAACCATCCTTATAGAGCTGGCTCACGATAGGACCTGCACCGTGGTAGCGCAAGCCACCTGCGTGGATGTTCGAGGGCTGGAACGAGTGGCCCAGAGTGTACATAGGCATCATAGGAGTCATACCAGCTGTATCGCCATAGTCGTACTGGAACTCGCCACGAGTAAGCTTAGGACACGATGCGGGCTCAACAGCCACAACGCGAGTCTTCTTGCCCTCGCAGATATTGCGACGAATGAAGGGGAAGCCGATACCTGCGAAGTTTGAGCCGCCACCGAAGCAACCGATTACCACGTCGGGCTCATCACCTGCCATCTCCATCTGCTTGATGCACTCCTCGCCGATGATGGTCTGGTGCATAAGCACGTGGTTCATCACACTACCCAAGCAGTAACGTGTTGTGTCGCCGTGCTCCAGAGCACTCTCCACAGCCTCCGAGATAGCCATACCGAGATTACCTGCACACTCGGGATCGGCAGCCAACACCTCGCGACCAAACTTGGTGGTATTACTTGGCGAGGGGATTACATTCGCACCCCACGCATTCATCAACAGCTTACGGTAGGGCTTCTGCTGGCAGCTAACCTTCACCATATAGACACGAAGGTCGATGTTGAAGTACTGACAAGCGAGCGACATAGCACTACCCCACTGACCGCCACCGGTCTCCGTAGCCAGGTACTTGATACCCTGCTGGGCATTGTAATATGCCTGCGGAATAGCCGTATTGGGCTTGTGCGAGCCTGCAGGCGAAGTACCCTCGTTTTTGAAATAGATCTTAGCAGGGGTGTCGAGCATACGCTCCAGATTGTAGGCACGCACTACGGGCGTGGGACGCCAAATCTTATATAGGTTTTGTACCTCCTCGGGAATCTCTATATAACGCTCGGTCGATAACTCCTGACGTACTAACTCTTCTCCCAGAATACGGCTTAGACTCTCAAACGTAACGGGTTTCTTGGTCTGCGGATCAAGGCACGGCATAGGCTTTGTGGGCATATCGGCCACAATGTTATACCAAGCGGTAGGCATCTCGCTCTCGGGCAAAATAAACTTCTTTGTCTTCATAGCCTTTATATTTTTATTTTTCTAATTTTATCATCGTCGCAGTCTGAAGTACGCAACATAAAAAACCATCGTTCAACTGCGAACAATGGTTTTTCATTAATCTTTATATCACATACATATACATACTCCGTCACGCCATTGTTCTATCTATCCAACGAGCGCCACCACCAAGAGTTATGTACCTGCTGCTTCATATCCAATTCTTTGTTTGTAATGCAAATATAAGCATAAATTCCTAAAGTTGTTGCATTTCAGTGCATTTTTTTGCACCATTTATGTGAATTTATACCCTATTTTCTGCTACCCAATTTGTCAGCTCGACAAAATCGGCCACCGACAACTGCTCGGCACGCTGCGTGAAGAAACGATGCTCGGCACCGCCAAAGTCGCCAAAGACCGAACGCAATGAGTTACGAATCATCTTGCGACGCTGACCAAACGAGGCCTTAACGACCTTTACGAAGAGTGTCTCATCGCAACCCAGCTGCACGGTCGAGTTACGCTTTAGGCGAATAACGGCCGACTTAACCTTTGGGGGCGGATTAAATACCTTCTCGCCCACGGTAAAGAGATACTCGATGTCGTACCAAGCCTGCAACAGCACGCTCAAAATTCCGTACTCGCGTGAGCCCGGTGGCTCGGCAATACGCACCGCCACCTCTTTTTGAATCATACCCACGCACTCGGGCACGATGTCGCGATTCTCGATAACCTTGAAGAAAATCTGCGACGAAATATTGTACGGGAAGTTGCCAATCACTCGCACCTCATCGCCAAAACGTTCCCTGAGATTCATCTTCAGGAAGTCACCCTCGATGAGTCGGGGTGCAAAGTCGGGATAGTGTTCGTGCAGATACTCAACGCTCTCCGAGTCAATCTCGGCACCATAGGTCACAACGTCGTCACGTTGCAGAAGAAACTGCGTGAGCACACCCATACCGCAACCCACCTCCAATACATCGGCGGGAGACTCGGCGCTACCACCCGAAAGCGAGTAGCATATCTTGCGGGCTATATTTAGGTCGGTCAGAAAGTGCTGACCGAGTGCCTTTTTTGCTCTTACCTGTGTCATAGTGCGACAAAGTTACTCATTTTCCTTGTATGAAGCCGTTTTTTCGCCAAAAAATTGATACCTTTATCCTCAATATAAATCATTTCCCTATGCGAATTATCGAGGTTTGTTGCTCATCGTTGAGCGAAGCACGCGAGGCCGCTGCAAGTGGCGCCCGTCGTATTGAGTTGTGTGCTGCCATCACTTGCGGTGGCGTAACACCAAGCTATGGCGTAATCAAGACCATTGCCGAGGCAGGACTCGACATCGATATCAACGTGCTTATTCGTCCACGCGAGGGTGGATTCTGCTACTCCAACGACGAGGTCTCAACAATGTGCCGCGACATCGAATTCTGTCGCCAAGTGGGTGTTCACGGAGTGGTTATCGGAGCTCTTACACCCGAGGGTGATATCGACATAGAGGCGTGTCGCCGAATGATGGAAGCCGCAGGTAATCTGTCGGTTACTTTCCATCGTGCCTACGATGTATGCAGCAACCCCAAAGAGGCTCTGGAGCAGATTATATCGCTTGGATGTGAGCGCCTACTCACCTCTGGCCAGCAGCCGTCAGCCGAGGCAGGGGCTGAGTTTATATATGGGCTTGTAGAGCAGGCCGCAGGTCGCATTATCATTATGCCCGGAGCGGGTGTCAATCCCCAGAACATAGCCTACATAGAGCAAAAAACAGCGGCTATGGAGTTCCACTCCACAGCCGCCATCAATATCTCCGATTCCGCCTTTCGCGGAACCAATGTATCGTTTGCTGCATACCCCGACCGCGAGGGCATAATTCGTCACACCTCGCGCGAGGTGGTTCTACAACTTGTGAATAACACTCTTTAACTGCTCGGCAAGCGAGGTGTTATAACCCTGCGAGAAGTATACCACACGACCAAAGCTGTCACACAGAGCCACAACGGGCAGTGTCTTCGAGGTTGAGTTGCAACCTGCGCAGAGCATTGCACGCACCTTGTCGTCGACATCTACTCCGTAGTACGCCTTTACTTCACCCAGCATCTCTCGATTATACTTTGCAGCATCCTCGGCTGAAGCGTTCAGAATCACAACTGCACTACCCCACTCACTCAATACATCTGCAATCGATGCCAAGCCACGTGAGGCGTGGTTTGTGGGCTCGTCGCTTGTACCCATCACTGCCACAAGGAAGTAACCGCGTCCCGTTGTCGAGAGCAACGACGCCTGCGCCGCAGCGCCCTCGGGCAAGTACAACTGCTCGGGATCCATCGAACCAATCACACCAATATCGTCGTTTGCAGGGCGCAACACAAGGTCGACATCCTGCGTCTGACCATCCTTAACGACAAACGACACCGTGCGAGCCAACACTTTACCGCTGGCCATACGGTTGCCCGTAGTGAGGATATAGTACCCCTCGTCGAGCTGCATCTTCTGTGCAAGCAGGTTGGGATCGGCCGTAGCACCAAGGTCGTTCGACGTGTCGGCATCGAAACGAATAGTACGGCATCGGCCATTCTCGATGCGGCTGATTGAGCAGTGGCTGTAATATACGGGGCTGGGGATTGAGGGGACAATCGACGCATCGTAAATAGTACGAATCCAACCCTTGGCAGGTGTCTGCTCGCTCACTGCGCCATCCAGCACCACGTCAACCCAACGACCGTCAGCCTTATACTGCGGATAACCACTCATACCATCCATACGAGCCGCAATACCAAACGAACGACACGCCGCCACAAAGAAGCGGTTACGCGACGCTGCATCGGCACGACGAATACGCAACACACCCTTGGGTGTAGCCTCGATGGCGATGGGGTTATACTCGTCAACGCGCCGGATATTACTCTTCACCCAAGCCACGATATCCGAAGCCGAGGGCGACTGACCAATCTCTGCACCCAGCATCTCACGAATAGCCGTACGATAGGGCTGCATGAACTCAAACTCGATGCGAGGATTGAGAACAAAATTCACATAATCAGAAGTAAGCTCAGCTGATGGCGTAGAAGCGAGTGCATCCTCCAATACCGCAAGCTCAGTATCGTGCAAATCCTTCACTGCCAAAGCCTCCAACATAGCCAACGCACGCTCACGCTCCGAGCCCGACTTCGAGTCGATAAAGGCTTTCACGTCGCGCCAGTTACCCATTGCATTGATGAGCAGAGCTCGTTCACGAGGCGTGTACTCCTTGCACTTATCCTCGGTCATAAACGTAGCACGATAACCCAAGCGGATGGCATCCTCAGCCGCCAAGCGTGCCTTATTCTCCGCCACCTGCTCCTCGCTTAGGTTTACAGGTATGTCGCCTGGCACGGGAGGAGTCATATCCTCTTCGAAGGTGAAGATATCACCCTCCTTTTTATCAAGTATAACGGTAAGGCTCTCGCCTGCTAGTTTGGCATAGCCAAAACGCTCGTCTTTCGATGCCCAGATGAGCATATCACCCAAGCCCATATGCAACGACACCTCACCATTTGCATCGGTGGGCAGAGTTACAACGGTGGTATATTCGCCATAGTTAAATATCTGGAACTCAACGGTAGCTCCCTCTACGGCAGCACCCTTTTCGTCAACCACCTTTACGGTTGAGTGGCGCACGGGAGCATAGTTATCAATAACGTTAATTTCGGTATAGCACTTCGAACGTTGAATAACATCCTCGGGACCATAGTAGTCGCCCGCAACGCGGGTATGCATAAGCAGGGCACGAGTAGCAGGCTGGTTAAACCACGCTACATTAAGCTCTGGCTCAGGCTCGCAAGCTCCCATAAAGTACCACTGGCCATCAATCCACACCTCAACCCAAGCGTGGTTGCTATCGGTGTGCGCCCAACGAGGGGTATACACCTGACGGGCGGGAATACCAATGGCTCGCATTGCCGACACTGTGAAGGTAGACTCCTCACCACAACGGCCCTCGCTCGTAAGTATTGTAGCCATAGGCGACGAAGTACGGCGGTCGGTAGGCACATAGGTAGCCCTCTCGTGGCACCAGTGATTAACCTCCAGCGCAGCCTCACGTAGCGACATACCCTCAACTCGCATACGCAGCGAATCGTAATACACCATACGGAACTCATCCAATCGTTCGTTGTTTACCCTCACTGGCAAGACAAAGTGACGGAACAGATCCTCGGGCACATCCTTACCCCAGGCCATCTGCTCGCGTGCACGCAACGACATACGCACATTATCGAGGAAATACTCCGCCTCGTAATCGCCCATATCGGCTGACGACATCGTTGAGTATAGGAACTCCATAGCCTCGCGCTCCTCGGCACTGAGCTCCGCCTCATCGAAGATATTAAAAATCTCGCCCTCAGTAAAGAGTGCACGACGCTCCTCAAAGGCCGAGTGCACGCTCGCGCGCATATCTTTATCACTAATAAAATGCGACTGGCAGCCAGCAGCAAAGCTCGCCAAAACGAACAGCAAGCAGTAGAAAAGGGTATTGTTTCTCATTTACGGATAATTTTATGCGTAAAGATACGATTTTTCCTATACATATATAGATAATAGGAGAAAAAAGCACTCGAAGAATAACGAACTACTCTTGAATAACCACGCCATTAACATCTATCTTCACCCATTCTCCATTAAGCATCACCGTAGCTACTCCGTTACAAAAACCCGGAGCAAGCACTTCATCATACATCAAGGGTATCACCTCCTCGCTATCTCTATTTATAAAGCCCCATTTATAATTAAGTAGCACAGCAGCAAGTCCCTCGTGGAAATCATCGCCCCACTCATACTTCGCAGGAATCCACGCCTCTTGGTCGCCATCCTTAACTCGCATTTCGCCTTTTAGATTGATATATCCCACTCGATTATGTATCCTCATTTCTGCGACACCTTTACGAAAATACCCAATATAATCATATCTTATAGGTATTACCTCCTCAAATTGCTTATTAATAACACCATACTTATTCTTCACCATTACGGAAAGTAATCCACCCCAAAAACTTTCCAATGAGATAGACGGCAAGAAATCGACCTTATATTTCGAAGGAATCCACACATACTCATGGGTATCATGGTCATATACCTTCCTCTCTCCATTTATATTATACTTGCACTCCTCTGGATGATCGATATTCCAGAATGCATCCCACGCAGACTCTTCTGTTGCATAAATCGGTGGTATAACCTCTCCGTCATCTACACTATACACTCCATACTTGTTATTCAAACCGATTGTAACTTCAAATCCCATTTCGTAGGCTTCGATATAATCATACTCAAACGGAATAAACACATCCCCATATGCATCAATATATCCGTACTTGCCATTATGTTTCAATCGAAAAACATTGCTATAAAAATAGTCATTATAAAATAATTCAACATCCTCGTATTCAAATGGCAAGACGATATTACCGTCAATATCAATTCCACCCCACAAGCCACCCTTGCGAACAAAGGTAAAATTATCTGACTCATACGCAAACGCATCATCATATTGAGGCGCAATCACCTCAATATTATTTTCGTCTATAAAACCGCACTTACCATCCTTCTTAACCAAGGCTCGATTATTATACAACTTGTCAATGAAACTATATTTTGCCATAATTTTAATTATATATGTAAAAAAAATGCCCCAAACCAGCAGGTTCGGGGCACATCGATTATACTAATTATATATTAGTACTCCAACTTAGCCAAACGCTGGTAGCTGTTGTAACGCCACTTAGCGTTCTCCACAGCTGCAGCGAACAACTCCTCAGCCCCAGCGGGGAATGCCTTCTGGAGTGAAGTGTAACGAACCTCCTTCATCAAGAAGTCGCGGAACTTCGACCAATCGGGCTCCTTAGAATCCATTACGAAAGGATTCTTACCCTCGGCCTCGAGCTGGGGATTGTAGTGCCACAAGTGCCAGTAACCGCACTCAACAGCCTGCTTACCTACGGTCTGTGTGCGAGTCATACCGCCCTTGATACCGTGGTTGATACAGGGAGCGTAAGCGATAACGAGTGAAGGACCGGGATAAGCCTCAGCCTCCTTCAATACGTTAAACAACTGAGCCTGTGATGCACCGATTGAAACCTGAGCAACGTATACATAGCCATATGTCATAGCGATAGCACCCAAATCCTTCTTGCGGATACGCTTACCGCTTGATGCGAACTTAGCAACAGCACCTACGGGAGTTGACTTAGATGATTGACCACCGGTGTTAGAGTAAACCTCGGTATCAACAACCAAGATGTTTACATCCATACCCGATGCCAAAACGTGGTCAACACCGCCGAAGCCGATGTCGTAACCCCAACCGTCACCACCGAAGATCCACTGTGACTTCTTAACGAGCCAATCCTTCATCTCGAGAATCTTCTGGCAAGTCTCGCAACCGCAAGCCTCCATCATAGGAATGAGGCGAGCAGATACCTCAGCCGACTTAGCCGATGATGAGCGGTTCTCAATCCACTCCTTCATTACACCCTTCAACTCGTCAGAGCACTTAGGACACTCGGCGATAGCCTTCTCCATATATGCCTGAACGCGGTCGCGCAACTTCTCAACACCTACGTGCATACCCAAACCGAACTCGGCGTTATCCTCGAAGAGTGAGTTAGCCCAAGCGGGACCCTGACCCTTATCGTTAGTACAGTAGGGAGTAGAGGGAGCCGATCCAGAGTAGATTGATGTACAACCTGTTGCGTTAGCAACCATCATATTCTCACCGAAGAGCTGAGTAATAGTCTTAATATAAGGAGTCTCACCACAACCAGCACAAGCACCTGAGAACTCGAAGAAAGGCTGTGCGAACTGAGAGTTCTTCACGGTCTTAGTCTTGTCTACTACCTGCTTGTAACCTACGTTATTGATTACAGCGTTCCAGTTCTCAGCCTCGGCCATCTGTGACTCGAGAGGCTTCATTGTAAGAGCCTTGGTCTTTGCAGGACAAACGTCAACACAGTTGCCGCAACCTGTACAATCCAGAGGTGATACCTGGATACGGAACTTGTAAGCCTTAGTCTCACCCAAGCCCTGCTTCCAAGCCAAGCCTGAAGCGGCAGCCTCCACCTCAGTAGCAAGGAAAGGACGGATTGCAGCGTGAGGACAAACATAAGAACACTGGTTACACTGGATACAGTTATCAACCAACCACTCGGGAACGTTCACTGCAATACCACGCTTCTCGTAAGCGGCAGTACCGTTATCCCAGGTACCATCCTCGCGGCCATTGAATGCCGATACGGGGAGGTCGTCACCCTTAAGTGCGTTAATAGGATCTACGATATTGCGAACGAACTCGGGACGTGACATATCAACCGCAGCCTCAGCAGCCTTAAGCTCAATTGAAGCCCACTCGGCGGGAACCTCAACCTTCTCAACTGCGTTACCACCTACGTCAACAGCAGCGTAGTTCATATTAACGATATCCTCACCCTTCTTGCCGTAAGACTTCAAGATAGCCTTCTTCATCTCCTCAACAGCTTTCTCGAAAGGAATAACGTTTG
>JAZQSN010000008.1:0-15365 GCA_045630065.1 Alistipes sp. | reverse complement strand
ATGTGGTACAACCCCGACGAGATGGAGAACCGCCAGCGTGCTGTGTTTGCCATCGGCTGCGAGGTGTTGGACGAGGAGTTGGTGTCGGCCTACATCGACGCCCAGTAATAAGCGTGCCCTATGACCGAGAAGAGATTATTTAAGCCTGTGGGCGGAGTGGCCCACGCTGAACTATTCGCGGTTGGGGGTCTAACGTCAGCAGAGGATTTGGTGCAGGGGCGAGGTCTTGCCGTGGAGCTAAGCGACGATGGGTCACACTACCACGAGGAGGCCTCGGCCGACAACCTGCCCGTGAGCGTGCAACACTCGCTCACCCTCTGCTCGACGCGATGGCAGGCGACTGAGTGGTTCGATGCCGACTTCCTTGCCCACGCCTCAGCCGACGGGGTGGTGGCTCGCATAGGGCTCTGCTCGGGCGAGAGCATAGTGGTGGGATGGAGCCAACGCTTTGGCTTCGAGCAACCGCTACGACTACGCTCGCTGCTCTTTCACTCGGGCAGCCACGCCAACGACTCACCGCGCGTGGAGCTGACACTCACCTCGTGCGACACTAGCTCGGCCTTCGATCAATAACACAGCAAAGAACAACATTATGGAAAAGAGAAATACAAAGCCGATGGTGGCTGTAGCCAACCGCAAGCAGGAGTCGCTCTTCGCAGTCTCGACACGTGCCGTTGAGAACGAGAAGTTCTGGCGTTGGGGTGACGACAACCTGTTGCCGAATGCACTCTCGCTAATGTCGCGCCGCTCGACCACCCACCGACGAATAATCAACGACAAGGCCGACTACATTGCCGGCAAGGGCTTCTCGTTCGACGAGCAGGAGCCCCTGCTGGCTCAGATTGTGGAGCGCGCCAACGGAGAGGGCGACTCGCTGCGCCGCATAATCTACCGCCTGGCCTTCGACAAGGCGCTGATGGGAAATGCCTTCCTGGAGGTTGTAACCGACCCCGAGCACTCGTTCCTCTCATTCTATCATCAGGATGCCTCGCACTGTCGCCTCGCGCGCGACTCGCAACACATACTCTTGCACCACGACTGGTCGTCGTTCAAGGGCGAACAGGTGCAGTCGCTACCCATCTACCCACGCTTCGAGCGACAGGCCGACGGCACTTTGCGTTCAATAGTGCATTACAAGGAGTATGAGCCTATGTTTGCACACTACGGCGTACCAAAATACATCGCAGGAATGGGAGTGAGTGCCATAGCCTACAAGACCGACTGCTGGAACATATCGCGACTGGATAATTCGTTCCAGCTATCGGGCATTATGATGCTCGACGCCACGTTGGAGAGTGAGGCCGAGGCCGAGCGTCTGGTGCAGACGGCCGAGAAGCGCTTTGCAGGCACACCCGGACAGGTGATGTTTGTGGTGGGCGGAGGAGAGGAGAACAACTCGTCGCGTTTCATTCCCTTGGAGTCGCACAACGAGGGCGACTGGAGTGCCCTGCACGATCAGGCTACGAGTGACATAGTGATTGCACACTCGTGGTTCCGCTCGCTCAGCGGACTCGACTACTCGGCAGGCTTCAGCGCCGAGCGCATCCTGCACGAATATGAGGTGGCACTCAACACCGTGATTCTGGCCGAGCAGGAGGAGTTGCTCTCGCCCATCAAGCGCATACTGCGCGAGGTGGTGGGTGTGAATGGCTCGTCGCTCGAGATTGTAAACCGACCGCCGACACGTTCCAAGCCAATCTATATGAAGGTGTGGGAGGCCCGCAAGGCCGACGGACTGGAGTACGATGCCGAGGATGAGCGCCAGCAGGCCTACCTGTCGGAGATAACTAAGTACAACGTAACAAAAATTAACTGACCCTAAAGAACTATGGCAAACAAGATTATTTCCCCGCCCGAAGTGGTGGCTCTGGCCTTCAGCGATGGAGGTTATGTGGCGCCTGATGTGGTGAGCGACGTGGACATTACCTCGGCCATCGAACGATGGATAAGGCCTGTGGTGGGTGAGGCTCTGCTCGAGGCGATAGAGGGTGGCGACTATGCCACACTGCTGGAGGAGTATTTGCGACCGGCGGTGGCAGCCTATGTGCGTCTGGCCATTCAGCCACGCCTCAATGTAGCCACCTCGCAATTAGGACTCTATGCGCCCAACTCCTCGCATCACAAGGCTGCCGACGAGGCTTCACGACGCGAGTTGATGCGTTGCTTACGCACACGAGCCACCACCCTGCTGCGCCGTCTATCGGACTACCTGGAGCAGAACAAGGAGTCGATAAAGGAGTATAAGTCAAACGATAACATTCTAAACCGATGCACACTCGATGGAGGCTTTATACAGATTTTTTGACGGCTGGCCACTCTGGCGTTATCTGCGCCGATGGCTACGAAAGGGGGTGGTGGGATGAGTCGCGGCATAGCAAACCGCAATCCGGGCAACATACGTCGTTCGCGCGTGCGCTACCGAGGCGAGTGTCACCCCTCGACCGACCCACTCTTCAAGCAGTTTGAGTCAATGGAGTGGGGTTATCGGGCTATATTCGTTCTGCTCGACACCTACCGCTCGCGATATGGGTTGCAGAGCATACGACAGATGATTACGCGCTACGCTCCACCCACCGAAAACCACACGGCACTCTACATTGATGCGGTGTGCGATATGACGGGCATACGTCCCGACATCGGGCTCGACACGCGCGACAGAGCTACGATGGTACCCATAGTGGCGGCCATTTCGCGAATAGAGAATGGTTGTGCAGCCTGTCGTGCCGAGGTCGAAAGAGGTTTCGACCTGACAGGGTTTTAGGATTGGGTTAGTGATATAAAGTAATCTAAAAAAGACTTTTAAGTCTTTTCCACTTTTTTTGGCGGCAAAAAGTGGCATAAAGAAAAATTAACCCAAAGCCTCTTTTACAACGCTTACACTTTTTTTTGACCAAATGGAGAGGGAAGGCTTCTTCGTTTGGTCATTTTTTTGTAATTTAGTTCTATGCTTCCGCCACTCGAAAACATAGCCTCGCACCTACGCCAAACGCCTATGCTCACAGCATTGGTGGCACTCATCGTGGGAATACTTCTAGCCGAGTGGATTGAGCCCTCGGCCGTGGTAGCGGGAGGTGCAACAGTCTTGGGCGTAGCGGCTTTCATTATGGGGCGAAAATCCTTGACTAACGACCTTGTCGTGCTACTGATAATCGTTCTCACGGGCGCTCTGGCCTGCACTCTGCGTTCCTCGTCCCCACTGCCTGCGATGGCCGAGATGGAGATTGAGGTGGAGCGCACGACAACCATTCGCAACAACACCACCTATGCCGAGGCTCGCATCAGGGCCGTGCGTCACCACAACACCACCCTGCGCTCGAGGACCAAGGTGCGGCTTACAATACACGACCATATAGTAGCTGATGGCGACAAACTCATAGTGATCGCCACCGCACGGCCATTCGGCTCGGAGGAGGGGTACGACCGGTATATGGCAGCACAGGGTTTTGCGGCCGAGATTTTCATCACTGAGCAAGATATTCTCCACCACCATAAGGCCGAGCCTACGTTCATAACCCGACTGCAACACTCTGCCCTGCAACGCATTAAGCAATTAGACCTCTCTCCCGATGTGGAGGCCGTAGCCCGCACCGTTGGTCTGGGCGACAGGGTAGCCATAACCAGCGACCTGCGCCAAAACTACTCGCTAAGTGGTGGGGCTCATCTACTGGCGGTGTCGGGCCTACACGTCGGATTTTTGTGTATGGTACTCAACATTATGCTGGTGCTACTCACCCTGCTACGCAACGGACAGATTGTAAGGAGCTGTGCCGTGGTGGTCGGGATATGGATTTATGCCGCCCTGGATGGCTTCTCGCCCTCGGTGGTGCGTGCGGCGGTGATGTTCAGCATAGTGCAGGCATCGCTACTCGCCTACTCCTCGGCGCGAACTCTCAACTCGCTATGTTTCACAGCCTTTGCTATGCTCATTTTGGATGCTCGCACGATGCACGATGCCGGTTTTCTACTCTCCTTCACAGCCGTGGCAGCCATTGTCGAGTGGGTGATTCCCTTCACCGCAAGCAAAAGGCAGGCACTACCCTCGCGTAACCCTCTGCGCGACATCCTGCGTCGAGTGATGCTATGGCTGATAGTCGCGATTGCCGTTGCCATAGCCGCCACAACGGCCACCCTACCACTGGTGAGCCATCTGTTTGGTAACATATCGTTATGGGCCATCGTACTCGGCCCCGTGCAGATGTTACTGTGCGGAGTAGCGGCAGCAACAACCATAGGCTGGGTGCTGATGCCAATACCTCTGCTTGAAGGGGTTGTAGCAGACATATTGGAGCTGAGCATTGGAGCAATGAATTCGCTGGCGCAGTGGGCGGCACAGAGCGGTGCACTCTCAACGCAGAGTAGCATTGGTAGTGGTTGGTGCATAGCCATATATACGCTATTTGTGGCATTTACCCTCGCTCTGTGGGCCCTGCCTCGACCCAAAAGAGATGGTTATCGGGATTTTGTGCTGCACGAAAGAGTGAGCGAAGAATAACTTTACAAAAAAAAGGCTATATTTGCCGCCCGAAAGCAATATAATCAAGTCGAAATGAAAGCATTGTACACCATTCTGTTGCTCGTGGTATCGAACGTCTTTATGACCTTCGCCTGGTACGGCCACCTGAAGTTGCAGCAGATGAAACTCATTGATTCGTGGCCACTCTATCTGGTCATCATCTTTTCGTGGGGCATAGCACTGGCCGAGTATGCGTGTCAGATTCCTGCCAACCGCATCGGATTTATCGATAACGGAGGCCCCTTCACGCTTATGCAGCTCAAGGTTATGCAGGAGGTAATCACACTGATTATCTTCACCGTATTCACCACCGTATTCTTCCGTGGCGAGGCACTCCACTGGAACCACTTGGCGGCATTCTGCTGTCTGGTGATGGCCGTATATTTTGTATTTATGAAGTAATGACGCGCGAGGAGTTTTCCACACTTCTGCTACCCGAGGTAAGGCAGGCCATCGACGCAAATATCGACCGCGACCCTTTGCAGATTGCGCTCGACAGACGCATTGTGCACGCTCGCGAGGTGGCCTCGCAGGTGAAGTATCTGCAACGAGCTCGCACCAAACTGCCCCGCCTCTACGAGGCTCGCGCCATAATCCCCGACCGAGCCTTTGAGCAGTCGTCGAGCGAGGATTGTGCCGTGGCAAAGCCCCTGCGTGGAGGCCGACTGCTCGACCTGACGTGTGGCCTCGGCATCGACTCGCTCACTATGGCGGCACACTTCGAGCAGGTGGTGGCACTCGAGCGCGACGAGGTGCTGGCCGATGTGGTGCGAGAGAATATGCGCCGTATGGGGGTGGAGAATGTGGAGATCATCACAACCTCGGCCGAGGAGTATGTGGCTACTTGTAGCGAGCACTTCGACTGGGTGTATGCCGACCCCGACCGACGCACGGCTGAGGGACGACGTGTGGTAAGGCTGGAGGATTGTTCGCCCAATATGGTGGCACTGTGGCCTATGCTACAGCGCATAACCAAGCGTGTGGCGATCAAGAACTCACCGTTGTTTGATGTCGATGAGGCATTCCGCATCTTTGGCGAGTGTGGAGTGGAGGTAATATCGCGAGGTGGCGAGTGCAAGGAGGTGAACATCTACGCGGATGGCCGTGGGGCACGCATAGCGGCCGAGGCGGTGGGTCGCCAGAAGGTGGAGTTTGCACGCGACGAGGTGGTGGACAAGCCCTGCGAGGGTGAGTTTATGGCCGAGGAGTATGGCTACCTGATTGTTCCCGATGTGGCGTTGCAGAAGGCACGCCTGGTCACTCACTCGCTGCGTGAGGTGGCCGATGTATGGAGCAACAATTCGTTTGGTTTTGCACGTATGGAGCCCGCGAATGTGCTTGGCCGAGTAGAAATAATTGAGCGTATCGAAACATTTGATGTAAAGCAACTTAAGCGCGAGTTGAAGGGTCGCGGAGTGGACATCATACTGCGCGATTTCCCGATGGGAGTCGATGAATTTCGTCGCAAGACGGGCGCCAAGAGTGGCAATGAGGTAAGGCTGGCACTAACGAAGATAAAGGGCAAACTTTATACCATATATTTGAAAAAATAGGGTGTCGATTGACACCCTATTTTAGTATAATTCAATGTACTCGTAGCTGTTTCCCACAGCCTGCAGATATCGCTGAAACATCTGCTGCGAAATGACCACCGTAGCGGTGTTGTCGTTGGGGTGAAAACTCAGTGAGGGCTGATTCTGAAGATTGGCATCAAGGAAGAGATGCACGTGGTTCTCCTCATCGTTCACCAAGCCAAAGGGCGACACCGAGCCGGGACGTAGACCCAGCCACTTCTCCATACGCTCGGGCGAGGCGAATGAGAGCTTGCCCTGATGAAGACGCTGCTCGAGGTCGTGGATAGCCATCGTGCGCTCGCTGTCGAAGACAACCAAGTAGTGGCGGTTACCCTTATGGTTGCGGAAGAAGAGGTTTTTGCAGTGCTTCGAGCCGTCGGCGCGCCAATACTGGCGGGCAATCTCGATGGTCGGCGCCTCGGGGTGTTCATAGACCAAGTACTCTATATCGTGTGCCGCCAAAAAGTCAAAGACAGGCTGACGGCGAAAGAAATTTTCGTTCTCCATCCCAATTCTGAATTTTTATTCTCCTATCTCTATCTCGACGCTACTCCAAGTACTCCGATGCGATCCTTCGCCCACTCATCCTGCGAGCGGAGTACCTGCTCCACTATATCGCGAACAGCACCCTTGCCACCGCCAAACTCGGACACATAGCGCGACGCCTCGATAACCTCCGAACAGGCATCGGCAGGGCATACGGGCACGCCTACGAGCTCCATACACTCCAGGTCGGGGATGTCGTCGCCCATATAGATTGTTGTGGCGGGGTCGATCTGGTAGTCGGCAAAGAACTCGTGCATAGCCTTTATTTTATCCATACATCCCAGATACATTCGCGTAACACCCAGACGCTCCATACGTGAGCGCAGCAGGTTGCCGTGACCGCCCGAAATGATGCACACCTTATAGCCTCGCCTTACGGCATAGGCTATGGCGTAGCCATCCTTGGCGTTATACTTGCGGATGAAATCGGAGCCATCGCCGATGGGCATAATACCGCCGTCGGTCATCACACCATCGACATCAAAGACAAAGGCCTTGACCTTTGCTATATCTTCTTTGAAGTTTGCCATATATATTCGGTTAATAGTTTATAAATCTCACTCTTTTCGCCCTCGCCCAGCATAGCCATATGTCGCTCTGCCACCGAAAAATCGCCCCTCACGGCAGGCCCTGTCTGCACACGGCGAGGGTGGTCGGCTTCGACAGCCTTGCGGGCAGTCTCCTCAATCAAGGGACGTAGCACATCGAACGAGAGTCCCTCGCCCTGCAGGCGGTCGGCAGCCATAGCATAGAGGGCATTAACGAAGTTGCACGACAGCACGCCCGTGAGGTGAATCTCGCGTCGGCACTGCGACGTAGCACGATAGACTCTGCGGCTGAGCATATGTGCCACTTGCTCAATGAAGAGCGTAGTAGGCTCATCCACGCCCTCGACAAACAGAGGCACAGCCGAGAAATCAACCCTGCGGCCAACGGTAAAAGTCTGGAAGGGGTACAGCACACCGCAACCCTCATTGCCCAGCACACTCTGCTCGACACTGCCGGCCGTATGCACCACAACGGAGCCCTGCTTGCGACGCAGCGAAGCGGCTACCTCGCCTACGGCACGGTCGCTCACAGCGATGATATAGAGGTCGGCATCGGCCGCCCCACTAAGGTCGGCACACCACTCCGAGCCTGCCAGGCGAGCCACCTCGGCTGCTCTGTCGGCATTGCGGGCCACCACCTGACGAAGCTCTAATGTGGGGCACTCGCCCACGGCTATGGCTACGGCCTCGGCAACATTGCCACTGCCTACGACAACAACGCTTATATTACTCATCTTCAGTAAGTTCAATTATGAGTTTATTCTCTGCGCTCTGGCTCGAGAGGCTCTTCAGTGCATCGACCTCGGCCACAGCACGCTGACACAGAGCCGTGTTGCACAACTGCTCGGTGGTGCCATCGACATAGCCATCGACAGCCTCAAGCACGTCGCACACTCTGAGCGTAGCCACATCGCGCGCAGGGGCGTAGGCCACGTCGTAATCCTCCTCCTCGCAACGCACCTCGTTGAGCACCTCGGCGGCAACGAGCTTGGCGATTAGCTTACTCGCTATGCGGGTATGCAGGCCCAAGGCCTCGCGGATGGTAATCATAGGCACTGCCCCCTCGCCACGGCGGAAAGCACGGGCAACGTAGGCGGTAATGGCGAGCATCAGTTTGCGGCTCACATCGTAGCTCACATCGGGCAAGGTGCGCTCCTCGTCAAAGCGCTTCTCGTTCTGAATGGCAAACGAGAGTTCGCAACCGATGAGCAGGATGCTCCACGAGTTCTGCATCCAGAGCATAAACAGAGGCAGGGCTGCAAAGCTACCATAGATGGCATTATATGAGGTCATCCACTTAATCAAGTAGACGTACAACGACTGGAAAATAAAGAAGCACGTTCCCGCGATAACGCTGGCCATAATGGCCGAGCGCAGACGCACCTTGGTGTTGGGCAACACCAGATAGACAAAGGTAAACATAGCCCACACAACAAACAGCGACAGAGCCTTGGAGCCTATGTTCATCCACACCGTGTCGTCCATGCCGAGCAACTCGCGGGCGTAGCCTCCCACCGAGGTGGCGACAATCCACAGCAGCGGGGCGATAATCACGACGGTGATGTAGTCGCTATACTTGCGAACGAGGTTGCGGGTAGATTTTACCTCCCAAATCTTGTTGAAGTTGGCCTCGATACTCTCGAACATACGAATAACGGCCCAGAACAGCGTAACCAAGCTGACCGTAGCCATCAAACCGCCACGTGTGCGAGCCAGCGCCTTGTTGGCGAAATCGACGATGTAATCGACCACCTCGGGCATCTGCGGCAGCATAGAGTAGAGGTTATCGACCAGACTCTCGGCCAAGCCGAAGCTCTTCACCACGGCAAAGACCAACGCCAGCACGGGCACAAGCGAGATGAGGGTATAGAAGGTGAGCGCAGCGCTCATATCCATCGTGCCGTGAGCCATAAGGCCCTCGAGGGTGTAGATGACGAGTTTCAGGGGGCGCACCGTCCAGCCCAAGCCCGGAATACGCGAAATGGGCGAGAGCAGGTCGTAGAGTATTTTCAGTGGTTTGTGCATATTTTATAAATTCAATATTTTCTTTTTTACGTCATTGCCCGACACCGAAGGTGGCGATGGCAATCCTCCAGGCTTAACAACTAAATCCCCGAGGATACCCAACGCTACTGCGTAGCGGGGTATGACGTGTTTTGTATTTCTTTTACGTCATTGCCCGACACCGAAGGTGGCGATGGCAATCCTACAGACAATAACTACTCCCCCGAGGATACCCAACGCTACTGCGTAGCGGGGTATGACGTGTTTTTTATAATAAGTTATCCCACGATGGATTAACCCTATTTATTATAAGTTCCTTCCTGTGCCGCGACAATCGTTTTATTTGCTTCTCTCGTTCTATAGCGGCCACGATATTCGGCAACTCCTCAAAATATACAACAATATTGAGGTTATAGCGAGCCGAAAATCCTCCAAAACTTTTATTCCGATGTTCGGCAATACGCTTCTGCAAATTACTTGTCACGCCTGTGTATAAAACGGTATGATAAGTATTTGTCAGCATATAGACATAACCTCTCTCCATCCCTAATTATTTACGCGGTAGGCGCGTTGTACGCCGCGAATACGCATAATGGAGTGAATCAATAGATCGACAATCGACGTCGAGGGCACCTCGACACTGATCGTGCCGCGCATCGTGCCGTCGCCACGAGCGGCAAGGCTCAGCGTGCGGATATTGAGCTTCAGCTCGCGCGTAACGACCTCGGTAATCTGATTGCCTATGCCTGCCATATCGGCCGCCACGATGGCAATGGTAGCACGGAACGCTCCATCGGCATTGCCACGCCAGCGAGCCTCCATCACGCGATAGGGATACTGCTCCTTGAGGCGTGCGGCATTGGGACAGTCGGAGCGGTGGATGGTGATGCCCGACGATATGGTCACAAAGCCGAAGATGTCGTCGCCCTTGATGGGGTTGCAACACTTGGCAAGTTTGTACTCTATATTATTGATTTTCTCGTCGATAACAAGTGCATCCGATCGGCGTGCTGTGGGGGCATCGTCGGCCTGAGCAGCCTTCGACTCCTCCTTCTTGCGCTCAGCCTCGGCCGCCGCCACACGGCGCTGCTCCTCGGCCTCACCCGAAATCCACTGCTGGAGAATCTCCTTAATCAATATAAAGTCAATCTTCTGCAGGGCAATCATCGAGTAGACCTCACGACCCGTACGCACCTTGAGCACCTTGCCCAGGTAGGCCACAGCCTCGTCGATGGGGACTGTTATCTTCCAATTCTTGAGTTTACGCTCGAGCTCCTCGCGACCGATGCGGGCGTGCTTCATCTGCTCGTTGCGCAGCCACGACTTGATGCGGCCACGAGCCTTCGACGTAACGCAGAACGACAACCAATCGGACTTGGGAGTCTGATTCTTCTGCGTCATAACCTCCACAATATCACCATTGTGCAACACCTCGCGGATGGGCACGGCACGATTGTTCACCTTAGCTCCCGTGCAGGTTGCGCCAAGGTTGGTGTGGATGTCGAAGGCAAAGTCCAGCACGGTAGCACCCTCGGGCAGTTTGCGGATGTCGCCATTGGGTGTAAAGACAAAAATCTCGCTGGTCGAGGGCTTGGCATCGAAGCGCTGAGTAAGCGAATGGGTGGTCTCCTCCAGCGCCTCTCTAAGACGGCTGAGCCACTGCTCCGAAGTCTGCGCACCCTGATTTACACCTTTATAGCGCCAGTGGGCGGCGATACCTCGCTCGGCCACGGCATCCATACGCTCGGTACGAATCTGAATCTCGACCCAGCGACCTCCGCCAGCCGAGACGGTGGTGTGCAACGACTCGTAGCCATTCGACTTGGGGATGGTTACCCAGTCGCGCATACGTTTGGGGTTGGGAGTATAGCAGTCGCCAATGACCGAGTAGGCAGTCCAGCAGAACTGCTTCTCCATCTCGCGGGGACAGTCGATAATAATACGCAGGGCGAAGATGTCGTAGACACCCTCGAAGGGAACGTTCTGCTTACGCATCTTGTTCCAGATCGAGTATATTGACTTGGTGCGGCTCTTGATGTGGTAGTTAAGGCCAGCCACCGACTTGAGCTTCTCCTCGATGGGCACCAGGAAGCGGGCGATGAAGGTCTGACGCTCGCTCTCGGTCTCCTCCAGACGACGGCAGATATATTCATAGTCCTTGGGTTCGAGCCACTTAAGGGCCAAATCCTCCAACTCGCTCTTCAGCGCATACAGACCCAGCTTATGAGCAATGGGAGCGTAGAGGTTCATACTCTCCCAGCTCTTCTTGCGGTGCTTGGCAACGGGGAAGATGCGTAGGCTACGCATAACCTCCAATCTGTCGGCCAGCTTGATAAGAATCACACGCGGGTCCTCCGAGTAGCTCACCAGCATATCGCGGAAGTCGTCGGCCTGCTCCTTCGATACTTTGAGTTTGATATTCGATATCTTACACAATCCCACGATAATACCCAGCACGGGTTCGCCAAACTGCTCGCGTATCTCGCGCGAGAGGGGTTCCACACTCTCGGGGCGCTCCTTGTTGGCGATACGGATGATGTCGTGCAGAATGGCTGCCACGGTAGAGTTACGACCCAAGCCCAACTCACGGGCAACAATCTCGGCTACGGCCACATCGTGGTCGAGTAGCGGAGTGCCATCGTAGCGGGCATAGCCCTGCATCTGGGTGTGGGCATAGAGCAAAGCCTTATCGACCAGCTCTTGGGTGGTTGGTGAGTAGCTCTCGGCAATGAATCGGCGCAGAGAACCATATTTCTGTAATACATCCATAATCAAACTCTTTTACGGTTTACGGACAACGTATAAATCCTCGTCGGTGAGTGCATAGAGCGCTCGCTCGGCCTCGGTGAAGGCCTCAATGTAGGGTATGACATATACCTCGAAGCCCGCACGCTCGAGGCGCTGGGCATAGTCGCGGCCATAGATGCGACGGTGGTCGTACTGACCAAAGATGCGGGTGCGTTCGTCCTTGTCGGTGATGGTATCATCCTCGAAGGTGTGCTCTCGCTCTCGCTCCACAGGCGAGAGAACTACTCCCCAGCCACCACGTCTTAGGATGCGGTGCAGTTCGCTCAGGGCGCGGACATCGTCCTCGACGTGCTCGAGGATATGGTTGCAGATAACGGCATCGAACGAGCCATCCTCCAAAGGAATATGCTGCACATCGAAGTGCATATCGGCCAGCGGGCTCTCCAGATCGGCCGTGACGTAGCGCTCGGGTTGCGAGGAGTACATCTTACGGAACTTACGCATAAGGGCCACCTCGGGTGCTATGTGCAGCATACGGGGCAGAGCCATAGCTCCGCGACCAAGGTCGCTCTCACGCACGAGCCACAACCACAGCAGGCGGTGACGCTCGAGCGAGAGGCATCGCGGGCAGAGGGCATTCTCGCGGGGGGTGACGTAGCCGTAGGGTAAAAACTTACGACGACAGCATCCGCACACAGGGCACTGCTTGCCTTGGCCCAAGTAGAAGAGACCGAGAATGGGTACCGCCCACCCCGCCATACGCTGCAGGATAGGACGTGGCACTAGATTTAATATGAATTTGATGAGTCGCTTCACTTTCTCTTCTGTTTTATGCCTCCAACTGCTCCTTCACGGCACGCTCCACGTCGGTGAGCTGTGCACGGCACTGGGCTATGAGTTCGGTAGCACGCTTAACCTCAGCGGCGAGTGCATCGACATCGATCTGCTCGTCGCGCAGGCGCGCTAAAATCTGCTCAACCTCGGCTATTGCTTCGGAGTATGTTAGTTTTTTCTTCGACATAGTATGAGAATATTTATTCTTCTTTATACTCTTGATATTCAAACTCTACACCTTGAAATTCAGGCAGATCATCCTC
This sequence comes from Alistipes sp., assembly GCA_045630065.1. Lineage (GTDB taxonomy): Bacteria > Bacteroidota > Bacteroidia > Bacteroidales > Rikenellaceae > Alistipes. The sequence goes on along the minus strand of JAZQSN010000008.1, from coordinate 2,335 downwards.
AAAATCTTTCAATGCATATTCAAAATCTGCTATTGCTTCCTCCATTGTCTCTCCCTGGCCTACAACAATTGATTCTGAATCTGCAGGATAAACGGAATATGTTCCATCTTTTCCTTTCTCTATTAATGCTATCTTTTTCATCTTTTTGTTTTAATTTTTCGAATGAGAAAATCTATTTTACCTCTGCCTTAATGCTTCCCTTGGCGAGCTGGATATCCACCTCGCGGCCCGACAACCCTTCGGCTGAGGTTACAGCCCGCCCATCCAAACGTACCACGGCAAAGCCCAGGCGCAAAATCTTCTCAGGCGAGCGGGCTTCGACAACCTCCGCAGCCCTATCGAGCAGAGCCCGCTGGCGCTCCAGTCCACGCCCAACGGCCGAGACCAACTGCTCACGCAACATAGCAAGTCGTGCCGAGCCTCTGTCGCAGTAGCGTAGTGCCTCACGCTCCACGTCGGCAGCCATACGCTCCACCCTGACGCGGGCACGCTGTGTGGCGGCAACGGCCAAATCTGCAAGGCGGTAGGCAGCCTCATCGAGCCACGCCATCTCGCGAGCCATACCGTCGGTGAGCCACGCCGCAACGGCGGTGGGGGTTTTCAGTGGTGTGTGCGCCACCATATCGGTGACGCTGGTATCCTTGTCGTGACCTATGCCTGTGATGACGGGCAGCGGAAACTGCGCCACATAGGAGCATAGTCTATACGAGTTAAAACAACTCAAATCGCTTGCCGAGCCGCCACCACGGATGATGACAACGGCATCGAAGCGCTCCTGCTGCTCGGCCACCTCATCAAGTGCCGCACAGATACTCTCCTCGGCCGAGGCGCCCTGCACAACAGCATCGAAGAGCGTAGTGATAAAGGCATAGCCACCCTCACGGAGTTCGTTGCAGAAGTCGCGGTAGCCTGCCGCCGCCGCACTCGACACAACGGCTATGCGTTGCAGAGGGCGGGGAAGCGAAAGCGAGCGGTTCATATCCCACACACCGTCACGCTGCAGTTGCGCTATGGTCATCTGCTTCTGACGCTCGACCTCGCCAAGGGTGTACGAGGGGTCGATGTCGGTAATCTGCAACGAGAGACCGTAGAGCTCGTGGTACGACACCACAACCTTGGCCATAATCTTCATACCAGCCGCCAAAGCCGATCCTGTCTGCGACTGGAAGTAGGATGAGAGCATACCCCACTGCGACCGCCAGATGACGGCACGCACCTGCGCACGCGGGATGGGTGTGCCACCACGCGTGGGCTCGCTCTTCTCGATGAGTTCGAGGTAGCAGTGACCCGAGTAGTTAACCTTCAATTCCGACACCTCCGCCACAACCCACAGGGGCAGGGCGAGAGCACCCTCAACGGCCGCCTTGATGCGGTGCTGAAGCTCAGAGAGAGTGATATATTGTCGTTGTGAGGTCATAGCGTGGCAAAACAATTATTCTAATCTACAAATATACAATTCTAAATGCAAAATTCAAAATTCAAAATTGCAGGTGGGAAAATAGATGCTATGGTGTTATAGATGCAATAAAAAAGGACCACCTTTTAGGTAGTCCTTAATCCTTTATATAATTGTCGATACTTTCAGATGCTTGATATGCTCTTCACACCAAGAACGGGTATAAAAAGAGGGATTTCAAGGCTTGCGCCCCGAGATTTTCAGATGCTTGAGATATTTTGAAGCCACCGCAGTCCGAGCCTACGCAGCATACTTTGGCGTATGTGAGTAGGGCGAGGGCAAGGTGGATGCCGAAATATCCAAGCAGATAAATCTCTTACAACTCGCTCTCCTTCAGGCGCTCGGCGTTCTCAGCTACAATCAGCTGGTCGATGCAACCCTGGATGTCGCCATCCATGAAGGCCGAGAGGTTGTAGATGGTGTAGTTGATACGGTGGTCGGTGATACGTCCCTGAGGATAGTTGTAGGTACGAATCTTTGCCGAGCGGTCACCTGTCGACACCATTGTCTTACGCTTTGATGCAATCTCGTCGAGGTACTTCGAGTACTCGAGGTTGAAGATACGCGTACGCAACTCCTCGAAAGCCTTGTCGAAGTTCTTGAGCTGCGACTTCTGATCCTGGCACTGAACAACGATACCGGTCGGGATGTGGGTCAGACGGATTGCCGAGTAGGTCGTGTTGACCGACTGGCCACCGGGACCCGATGCGCAGAAGATATCCTTGCGAATATCGTTCATCGAGATCTCAACATCGAACTCCTCAGCCTCGGGCAGTACCGCAACCGACGCAGCCGAGGTGTGAACACGACCCTGGGTCTCGGTCTGGGGCACGCGCTGCACGCGGTGAACACCCGACTCATACTTCAAAACGCCATAGA
>JAZQSN010000007.1:0-42927 GCA_045630065.1 Alistipes sp. | reverse complement strand
AACTTGCCCGAGAAGGTGGTCTTACCTGAACCCTGCAAACCAGCGATAAGGATAACGGCGGGCGAGCCCTCCAACTTGATGTCGGTAGCAGTACCACCCATCAACTGTGCCAACTCGTCACGTACGATCTTGGTCATCATTTGGCCGGGCTTCACCGACTTGAGTACATCCTGACCCAAAGCCTTCTTCTTAACATCGTCGGTAAAGTTCTTCGCAACCTTATAGTTCACGTCGGCATCGATTAGCGCACGGCGAATCTCTTTAAGAGTCTCGGCTACGTTAATCTCGGTGATGCGTCCCTCACCCTTGAGTATTTTAAACGATCGTTCTAATTTGTCTGTTAAATTTTCAAACATAGTATGTAGTTTTTATTTATTTCGTGCGAAAAATCATGCAAAGATATAAAATCTTTGTGAAAGGAGCCCCGTTGGGCCGAAAAATTGTGCTTAATCGTTGAAAACCTATCAAAAATGTGAGGTTGCAAGACAGTGAAAATTATTTACCTTTGCCCTAGAAACTAAACTTTCACAGATTATGCACTTTACAGGACTCATTATTGGCGTTGCCACATTTTTTATCATAGGCTTGTTTCATCCTCTTGTAATCAAGGGCGAGTACTATTTCGGCACTCGCATCTGGTGGGTATTTGCATTGATGGGAACTGCTGCTGTTGCTGCTTCACTTATGGTTGAAGATGTACTGTGGTCGACGCTTTTGGCCGTATGGGGTGCCTCATCTTTTTGGTCGATTGGTGAGTTGTTTGAACAGAAAAAGAGAGTAGAAAAAGGGTGGTTTCCCAAGCGCGAAAAGAGATAAATTTATATGTAAGATACAATCAAATAAAAGCCTGCCAATAAGTTCTTTGGCAGGCTCTTATTCTTGTAATACTTTATGTCTATTTTCGCTTCTCGCCAAATACACACCAGCTCAGGAATGGTATTCTACGCAAAATCTCATAGAGCAGTGGCGATAGCGTGAAGACCGCCAACGTAAGGATAACATATACCCACAGCGGTTGCAGTGTCGTCGCTACGCGAAGCGCATATCCAAGAGAGTTTACTATCAGATAGTGGACAATATATATTCCGTAGCTTGAACGTGTCATATATTCTGCTACACGCCCCGTGCCATTGAACCTGCATCCAAACCACCCCATCATCGCAAGGCACATCAAGTAGCCATATAGATTATTAAGCGGCGTACCAAGATACTGCGGCAAGGTGTTATCCTGCCCAAAGGTAGTAACCACAAGCGTCACCCCCGCCACCACAGCGCACGCCATCAACGGTCGCCACACACGCTGCACAATGTGCTGAACACTATCGTGCGAGAAGATGAAATATCCCATCAGAAAAGGTATAGCGTAGAAGAGGGGCTTATAGAGATTCCACAGTCCCTCGGCACTCGCAGGGTCGGGGTTCATCACCAGCGTCTTATGACCTAACCAGAACATCACGCCCATCAGCACAATAGGCACCACACTCATTCGTCCGCACGCCCGCCACGCCCTGTCGCTGGCATCAAAACGCCGTATGAGCAGAAGCAGCAACGACAAGAGCCACAACACCTGAATAAACCATAGCGGGCCCGTGCCGCTGATAGTCCATATAAGATACTTCACCAGCAGAGGCAACCCCTCAAGATCAGCCGCAGGAGCCGCCAACGTGTTGAAGAATCCCGTTGCAAAGCCAAAAAAGAACAATCCTATGGTCGAGGGCACAAGGAGTTTGCGCGTACGGCTACGAAACCACTCCTTCGCGCTCTGTCGCTCCAGCGCATAACGGGCACTTATACCCGCAAGGATAAAGAGCAGCGGCATAAACCAGGGATAGAGCGCATACATCACCACATCCTGATACTGCTGTCCATCGCCCCAGCCACCATAGCCACCCACCACGCCTATATTGTTGTTGTAGTAGATAACGTGGTAGAAGAGAACGAGCAGAACAGTCACCCAACGCAGGTTGTCGATCCAGTGGCGCCTCATTTGTTAAGGTCCTCCAGCACCTGCCCGACTAAATCCTGAAAAATCTCAGTCTTGACCAATGCCATACCGTTCTTGTCGCCCAGCAACAGGAGCGCATCGCCCGCCTGCAGGTTATAGAGTTTGCGAGCCTCCTTGGGGATTACGATCTGCCCTTTTTCGCTGATCTTGACCACCCCGAAAATGTACTTACCATCTTTTTCTTGCATAGTTGAATGAATTTACTAGTTATAAAAGTGGGAATTTTCCTACAAATATAACTTTTATTCAAAATTCGCGCAACCTTTAATAGTAAATTTTCTCCGCGAATAACCATTTTTTTGCTACCTTTGTCATAAAGCAAAACAAAATTTCACATTATGAGAAAAGCACTATTTTCATTTTTAGCCGCCGTGGCACTCCTCTCGCTGCCCAGCGTTGTGCAAGCTCAGGAGGATGTAGCCTACTGGGGCAAGGAGGATGCCTACCTGCTGCGTCAGGCCAAGTATATGTACGAGCTGGTGGATGAGGCTCTGGACGAGTATCCGCCCGTGGTGGGTGCCCCCACATCGCGCAAGCTGGCACTCTACAACCTCGACGCCATGCTGCACGAGACCAAGTACGACAACACCGATCCTTTCAAGAGTTTCGTGGCCTCACGCACGAGCAAGGTGATAGCCGACATGCAGTCGCCCGTAAAAAAAGGAATGAAGATTTACAAAATTTATAACGACGGCTTCGTCGCACGCACCAAGTCGGTAACCATAGCCTTTGATGTGGTGCGCGGAGAGCTTAAGGGCGAGGCTATCGTAAGCGACAAGGATATTGCCACGATCGTGGATCAGTGCGACGTGCTGCTACTCTCGCACAACCATGGCGACCACGTCGATCGCTACGTTGTGGATTGTTTCATTGCAGCAGGCAAGCCCGTCATTGCAGCCGATGAGATTCTGAAGGATGTCAAGGGAGTGACTCACTACCGATCGGAAACCGATATTTTGGACAAGGAGGTTACACTCCGCAGTGGCAAGACTCTGAAAGTGAAGATCTACCCAGGTCATCAGAGCGAGATGATGTGCAACGTATATGCCGTGACAACGCCCGACGGCCTCACCGTAGCGCACACGGGCGACCAGTACAACGAGGGCGACTTCAAGTGGATCGACACGGTGAAGGATCAGAAGCCCGCCATCGACGCGCTGATAATCAACTGCTGGTCAATGAATATTGCTGATGCAATCAAGGGTTTCAATCCTCGCTATGTGCTTACAGGCCACGAGAACGAGATGGGTCACACTATCGACCACCGCGAGGCCTTCTGGCTCACGTTCCAGAAGTTGCAGCCCGTCACACACGACTACGTCGTAATGGCATGGGGCGAGTGGTTTTCGTTTAAATAACGAATAATTTTCGCTCAAATAACAAAAAAGGCTGTCCCGCAGGGCAGCCTTTTCTGCTATTTTATAAAGTGTATTCGCTCCATCTTACGATCCTTGGCTACTGCCTCGCCGTCGGGATAGCCCATGCAGATATGCACACGCGCTACGTAATGCTCGGCAATACCAGCCTTCTGCTGCAACTCACGTCCTAAATCTGTTCGGAAGGTCTCTTCGGCACGGCTCACATAGCAACACCCAATACCGAGCGACCACGCCGCCGTCATCATATTCATCGCCACCGAGGTGCAGTCGTGGATACCATATACCCATCGTTCGGGCGCGAAGAGCGTCACTACGGTAGGCGCATCGTAGAAGCCACTCTCAATGCTATCATCGTCGGCAATGCTACGTTGTGTCTGCGACACGAAGTGTATGCCATCCGAATTAGCACCGCCAAACAACTTACGATTCAAACGCCCCAACCGACCATTCACATCGGCATCCTGACACACTAATATCTGTGGCGATTGACGGCCACCAGCCGTAGGTGCATACAATCCCGATTCAAGAATATACTGCAACTCCTGCTCTGTAATCTGCTCCTTGAGGAAGCGTCGTATCGTGCGGCGCTCCTTCAGGCATTTTAACACTTCATTCATCGCTTAACCTCCTTCCAGCACTGCGGGTCGGCAGCATAGAAATTATGTGTATAACCATACGCCACAGCAGGGCAACCTCGGCAGAAGCGCAATAACTCGCAGTCGGCGCACTTCTCAAACCTGTCATAATCACGATAGGCATCCATACGCTCACCCATAAATATATCATACAATGTCTGTTGTCCAACATCTCCCACGCAACTATCAAAACGACGGCACGCCATAACCTTACCATCGGGCAGAATCGTCAGATGGCACGAAGCGCAATTACATCCGTCGCTAACCACATCGGCTGGCAGGTCCTCGGGGATGGTGAATAGCCCCTTTTCGTAGAGATAGAGCGTCCAGAGATGGTCTTTGAGATTGAAAATCGTGCCACTATCCTTATACTGCTGGAACTTATTCCACATCACATCCAAGAAATCGCGATACTCCTCGGGCTCTATATGCGTACTCTTCTCCAAACTTGTCGGGCAATAGCGAGCAAAGGCGAAGATACGCACACCGTGCTCCACAACAATATCTACAATCGACGGTATCTCCTTAATGTTTGTACCAGACACCGTAGTCATCACAGCACACTTAATTCCCGCACGGCGAATACAGCCTATCTTTTCGAGCGTAATATCGAACGAACCTGGGCGACGCATCTCATCGTGCGTCGAGCGCAAGCCATCAATCGAAAGTTGATATTTATCACACCCATAAGAGCGGAGTCGCTCGCACACCTCATCACTCAAATGAAACGGATTTCCCAAGATGGTAAAGGGAATAGAGTGCTGCTTGAAGAGCGAGAGCACATCCCAAAAACGAGGATGCAGAATCGGGTCGCCACCCGTAAGATAGATGTAAGGCAGGCGTTGCATACGAGCGCACATCGCCAGAATGTTGTCCAACGTGCTTTCGATCTGCTCATACGGCATACTCTTCAACGGAATAGAGTTGTCTTCGGAGAAGATATAACAATGCTTGCAACGCTGATCGCACGCATCGGTTATATGCCATTGAAACGCAAAATACTCCATAATCAATCAACTTTTAAAAAAAAACTTCGGCCGATGTTCTGCACCGACCGAAGCATCTACCAACTAAAAAGATTCTACTTCTCGCCAGCACCACAAGCTGAGCCACAAGCAGCGGGCTTAGGCTCTGCGGGCTTTGAGTCGTCGCCTGCACCGCAAGCTGAACCGCAAGCCCCACTTGCACCATTACCCTCATTGCACAGATAACCCTGTGCTGTTCTCATTACGGCGTTACCGTTGATGCGTACAAACTTTCTCTTCATAGTCCATCAAAATTTAAGGTTCAACAATATCTGAAAAACAGATTATTTCAACGACCAAGCGATCAAATCGGCCATATACTGACGGCTATCCTTGCCAAACCAGCCCGTCTGTGTCATCTTACCCTCTGGAGTGCGGCGGGTAGGGCCTTTACGCTCAATATCCTCATCGCCACCCATCAGCAGGGCAACCATAGTCTCGGCGCAGGCGAAGAGCTTGCCACCATTCTCTAACTCCACATACGAGGCGTGCAGGAATCCATCGTCCATACATACGCTGGCAGGGATACCACCCTTCACGCTACGCATACCCGTGCAGGGCACCTCATAACGACCTTTGAAAATCTCATTTTCGAACGACACAGCACCGTTGTTGCCCGCAATCTTATTGTCGTAGCCAAACTCTACACCGAAGGGCTTTGTTACTGCGTTGATATTGTAAGGCTCCAAAAGCACTCGGTGTGCCTCCTCATCAACGAAAACGATAAGTGAACCGCCACGATTGATAAAGTTCACAAGTGCCGTAGCCTCTTCCGCAGTGATATTCTTCTGCAAGTCGTGCTGCAGAGGCGAGAGCATCAGCACCACATCCACACCTGCAAGCGTAGCCTCACTGAAGGGCTCCTCGTTGATGACAAACTCGGCTCCATTATCGGTCGCCATCTTCTCATAATCGGGTACTACATCGGCCGTATAGGAACTACCCAGACACTGACCGTGCGACTTATCGAACATAAGTACAGGTGTGCGCTCCTGGGTTGAGCAAGCCACCGCAAGCAGGGCACACAAAGAGATAAAAAGTTGTTTCATACTGATCTTGTTTTTTAATTTTGTTATGCAAAAATAAATCACAAAATGTTAATAAACAAGATGTTACTACGCGGAAATATAGTTACTGCGCGGTTACTATTGTACGTTATCAGCAAGTTATAAGCGCAAAAAAATAGCCCTCACTCGTAAGTGAAGGCTATAATATAATGTCAAACCTACGGTTTACTCCTCGGGAGCGAACATAGGATCCCACGAGGGAAGCATGATAGGCTTCTGCTCGAGCATCTTCATAATGTCAGCGGGAACATACTTCTTCTCCACTACCAGACGGAACATATACTCGTTGAACCACTCGTCGGTCATAATCATGTTACCCTGATAGCCTGACGAGGGGCCCCAGCTGTTCTCAACCATCCACTTCTTGGTCTTGCCCGTTGCGGGGTCGATATCCACAGCAATGAGGGTCATAGCGTGAGATGAGAGCGAAGAGTAGGTCTGGATGCGCTGCTTCTTATCCATCGGGAGCGATGTGCGGAACAATGACTCATAGTCGTAGGCGTTGATGTCCAACACGCCAGTCGAGCGATTAGAGAACTTACCTACGTCGCAAGAGAAGTACATAGCGGTATTGTCCTTGATTGATGCGATAGCCATCTCCTTGATGCGCTCGATAGGAAGATTCAGATATACCCAGTTCTCGCCATCATATACGTGACGGTCGTACTCGATCTCATACACCTTGCCATACTCGCGTGAGGGGTCATTCATAACCATAATGTAGTTGTTCTCCAAGTCCTCGCCGATGTACTCCTCATAGAAGCTCTTGGGAGTGTACATCTTCTTGCTTACAACGTTGCCCTGCTTGTCGTAGCGTGTCCACTCGAACTCTGTGGGAGGAACGCCAACACACTCAGCCAGGATGCGGTAGATCTCGCTCAACATAGCCTCCTTGCGAGCAGCAGTCTGCGCGGGCTTCAACTCACGCAACTCCAAAGCGTACTCACGCAGCTTCTGACGCAAGATGTTCAACATGCCACTGGTGTTGTTGCTCTGATAAGTCTCAGGCATAGCCTCCTTGGGCACAACGCCATACTTCATGATAAGGTTCGATACACCTGTAAACTGACCACCGTCGCCAATAGGGTTCTTGATGAGCCAATCCACCTTGCGGTCGTCGAGGGGCAGGTCGCGAGTGTCGATGATAGCCTGCAGGAAGAGGTTTGACTTCTCCAATAAATCATAGAATGAGTTGTAGTTCTGCGAGAACTCCATCGAGGGAAGGTCGTACTTTGTAATCATCTTGGCACGCAAAACGTTCAAGCCGGTGAACAACCAGCAACGACCCGATGATAGCTGATTGGTGATACCCTTGGTCTGCACGCGGTCAGAGAAGTGGGTGTCAATCATTGCCAAGTTATCGGCATTTACTGTCAAAGCAGCGATTGAGTTTGTCGCCAAAGCGTTGCGGATAGCCTTCTGCTCGGCCGAGCCTGTGTAGCTCTTGCTGATGCGAGAGAGCATATCGGCACTGATGCCGCCATCCTTAGTCTGTGCCGAAGCACCGAGCGCACCCAGCATAAGGGCAGCGCAGATAAATAGTCTCTTCATAGTTATTTTAGGTTAAAATTATTTTCCTCGGCGAAGATAATAATATTTTTCTAATTATCTTTGTTTCCGCAATTTCGCAGTCGCTAAATTTTGCTAAAAAGTAAATGAATATGCAATTTGTCGAGATATTAGGCACCGTAGCAGGTTTGCTCTACTTATGGTTGGAGTATCGTGCCAGCATCTACCTGTGGGTGGCGAGCATCATTATGCCAGCCCTCTATTTGATTGTGTATTACGATGCGGGGCTCTATGCCGATATGGCCATAAATATTTATTATCTTGTAATCGCTCTATATGGATGGGCTGCCTGGAGATACGGCTTCTCGCTCAGGCGTGGTAGCCAGGGTAGGGAACTTTCCATAAGCCATACTCCAGCCAAAGAGTGGTTACCTCTTGCGGGGCTTACTGCGCTATTATTTGTGGTTATTGCGCAGGTGTTGATACACTTTACAGATAGTACCGTGCCGTGGGCAGATGCCTTCACTACGGCCCTAAGCGTGGTAGGAATGTGGATGCTTGCCCGCAAATATATCGAGCAGTGGTGGGTGTGGATGGTGGTCGATGTGGCCAGCGTAGCACTATATGTATATAAAGATTTGCACTTCACGGCCGTGCTCTATGCACTGTATGCCGTAGTAGCCATTTTCGGCTACCGTAAGTGGAAGCAGCTAATGACTTTGGAAGATGGAAAACAATAAGCATGCCCTCATAATCGCCAATGGCGAATATCCCTCGGCTGAGCAGGCTCTGGCACAGTTGCGTATATCCGATTATGTGGTGTGTTGTGACGGTGGTGCCGACTCATTCATCGATCGTGGGGGAGTGCCCGATGCAATTGTGGGTGATGGTGATTCGATCTCGGCAGCGAATCGTGAGCGCTATGCCTCAATAATAGACTACTCGGCCGATCAGGAGACCAACGACCAGACCAAAGCGGTGAAGCACCTTATGGAGCGGGGCTATACCGACATAGCAATCATCGGCGCTACGGGCAAAAGGGAGGACCATACGCTGGGTAACATTGCCCTGCTTGTGGAATATATGCGAGCAGGTGCACGCATAAAGATGTATACTGACTATGGCGTCTTTATCCCCTGCAAGGGTAGTCATACGTTCGAGAGCTACGAGGGACAGGCAGTGTCAGTGTTTAATGTGTCGGCTAGTGGTTTGGTATCTAAAGGTTTGCAGTACCCCATCTATGACTTTACTTCACTATGGCAAGGCACACTCAATCGAGCCGAAGGGGAAGAGTTTACCATCGAGGCCGATGGAGAGTATATAGTTTTCCAGACCTATTAAAAGATCTTCTCGTACGCTAAGCGTCGACTCTCAATCACCACATCACCACAATAGGTGTAACCCATCTTTCGAATGAGTCCCTGCATAATCTTATTGTCGGGGTGCGTGTCTATGCGTATGCTTCCAACACGCTCCGATGCCATAGCCTCCACGGCTTCCATAAAACGCTTAGAGAATCCCATGCCGACAAAAATTTCATTTACGCAGACACGATGCACGCAGGCGTAGTCGCTTGAGGTGAGCCACTCGCCACCCGTAATATCGTTGTACGCAGGTTCGCCCGTAAAGATAACGGCACCATAGGCTAGGATAGTATCGCCCTCACACAACACTACGCCAACACCATCCTCCACGTCGCGCTCGACGCTCGAACGGTTGGGGTAACCTCTCTGCCACTGATCCACACCTGCCGCACCCAAGCGACGGCTTGCTGCGGCCATAATCTCGGCCACGGCCGATATATCCTCTACGGTTGCTTTACGAAAAATCATATCTAAGGGTTTAAAATCTTTTCAAATGCTATCAGGTAGCGGCTCTCGAAATAGATTATTCCGCAGTAGGTGTAGCCCATGCTCGGCATCAGGTGTTGCATAACCTTGTCATCGGCATGGGTATCCACTCGCATACTACGCTTCGACTGCGCCGCCGCACGCTCTGCCTCGGCCATAAAACGGCGACCATAGCCCTTGCCCACCTTCTCCTCGGCCACACACATACGATGCACCACGGCATAATCGCCTTCCGAAGTGAGCCACCGTCCATCGGCAATTTCCGCATAGGCTGGCTCGCCTGTAAAGACCATGGCGCCGTATGCCACAATCTCGCCATCATCCTCCGTAAGCACATAGCCAATACCCTCCTTCACGTCACACATAAGGCGCTCGGCATTAGGATAGCCGTGCTGCCACTGGTCCACACCCGCAGCACTCAAACGCACAATGGCGGCATTCATAATCTCTATAGCTCGCTCTAAATCGGCTGCCACGGCCTGGCGAAAAATCATAATCGGAATGTTTTTACAAATGTACGAAAAACATAGTAAAAACAAAAAAGGAGGCGAGATAAATCTCCTCCTCCTTTGTGGTTGAGCTACCGAGATTCGAACTCAGAATAACAGAACCAAAATCTGCTGTGTTACCGTTACACCATAGCTCAATCGTTGCTCGTAAGCGGTGACAAAAGTAATGCAAAAAAATCAATCGGCAAAATTTACCTCGACTTATCTGCAAAAAATATTTGGGCTCTAACGTATAATCTGGTCAACGATATGCGCATAGCCAGCGTTGTTGGGATGCAAACCATCGGTGAAGTAGCTCTCATTGATTTTGCCATCGGCTTGCAGTAGTCTTTCGCCTACATCCACATAATCGTAGCCACTGGTTTGTGCCATTCGGCTTAGACGGATATTTACCTGCTTGATGCGCTCTTCCTGACCGCGGCGGGGTAAGAGTCCTACAACGCGAATCTTTGCCTCAGACTGTCGCGCACGCACATTAGCAAGAAGGAATTCGATACCATCTACGATATCCTCGTCGCTATCCATTGCAAGGTTGTTTGTGCCAATCATCACCACCACACGCTCGGCCTTGTAGCCATCCAACTCGCCGTGCTGGACACGCCATAATACATTCTCTATGCGATCCCATCCGCAACCCATATTAGTGTAATCGCCCATCTGCTTGTGCCAAACATCCTTGCCATTCTCGATGCGGTGAGCACCACCCCAATAGTGAACTATAGAGTTGCCAAGAATTACATTGCGCGGAGCCTCATTGCTCACCTGCTCCAAAATGGCGCTATGTCGCTCGTTCCAGCCGTAGTTGGCGGGCTCACGGCGCTGTCTTACGGCGCGCATAGTGCGTTTGTCGCCCGATTCCATATGCAGAATCTTTCGTACGGCGGCCTCGATGGCACGAGCTTGTTGCATCATGCCGAGGTCGGTTAGGTGGTTGCCATCTACAGCCATCTCGTAGTTGATATCCATCTGCTCGCGAGTGATGTAGTGCAGATTTATAACACCCTCGGCAATGAGCTTTTCATATACTCTGCGTGATGCCTTATTTGCGGCAATCACATAGTCGTGATTCTTAGGGTTGGTTTCAAACGTGGTGTAGCCAACGTGGTCAACCAGGAGGATAGGCTCCGTGCTTGTGCTACGAATCTGTTTTACGGCGTTGTAGGTAAGACGCTCAATTTCTGCTACGTCGTACTCCAAAATATTAGGCAGACAGTCTAAAATATATAGGCGTGCATCAGTCTCACAGATATATTTCAGCACCTCAGGCTCCAGACGTCCATTACCCGAAAAACCGAAGTTTACAAGAGGCAAATCTAATGCTCGCTGAAGGATTGTACCCCAAGCCATTGCGGGACGCGACACGCATCCGCCCTGTGCAATCGATGTGCCGTAGAGCGCGATGGGGCGCTCCTTGCGGGTGGGTATAAAACTGAATTCACAACCCTCGTTTACACCAATTTGCATACTCTTCACGCCATTGTAGAGCGGAAGATACAAACGATACTCGTAACCCAACTTATGGTGCTGGGGTGATGTGGGCAGACCCTTGTATTTGAAACTCACCTCCTCGCCAAATGAGTAACGACCAGCGCAATATGCCTCCTTGCCATCGCTATCGATGCGATAGAGATCAACTCCCGATACACCAGTCGAGGGCATATGGGGCATAGCATATGATGTCGATGTGGTGGTGTAACGTACCTCGATGTCGGGCGAATTGGTGTAAAACGAAATCATCAATCCGGCCGAATTTTGTGCCAGCGACCATACTTCGTTTCTAACCTCCGCCTGCGCTCGCTTGGGTAGGCGGGCATAGCCGGCAATCTCTTCCGCAAAGGCTTGGTTCTGCATTACGCTTTGCCCTGCCTTCATCGGGTCGTGCCACACTATCTGCGCTTGTGTCACTAAAGCGACAAGACTCAAAAGTAGGCTCGCAAGATATCGTTTCATATTACTACATTTTGCTTAAAAAACGTTCTCTGTCCACAATAAAACGGGTGTGCTCGCCCTCGCCAATTATCCCCTTATCGTCCCAAGCCTTAACGGCAAAGGTCAAGCGACGACCATCAATGGCGGTAAGCTCGGCCGAGGCTGTGATTGTTGCGCCCAGAGGTGAAGCCTTGATGTGCGATGTGTTCATCTGTGTGCCTACGGTAGCCGAGCCCTCAGGCAATGACTCCTTGACGGCCAGCATAGCGGCATTCTCCATAAGTGCAACCATTGCGGGCGTAGCAAATACCGCCATATCGCCCGAGCCAAGTGTAGCAGCTGTGTTAGCCTCCGATACTACGGTCTGGCTCTCGTATTTCAGTCCAATTTCCATATTTTATTATTTATTGTTATTTGCATTAAACCAAACATTCATTGCTGTGCCGTCGCCACGATTGTTCCACGCATAGTAGGGGATAAGTTTTAGCGTAGTGGCGTCGGCTGACAAAGAGATAGCGGGAATACCCTTTAATACTCCCTCTGTAAAAGGTACTACTGAGCCCTGTGCGCCAATCTTGTTGATGACAATCGACGATACCTGTTGCTCGTTGTCGGGCTCCTCGGCACAATATACCAACGGGCCACGTGTGATACTTACCTTGCCACGGTCGGCCTCGACACGCTCATCGGCTACGTTGTAGCGTATAGGCATAGGAAGATCGAGTGTAACTACGTCGCCCGACTTCCACTCACGACGCACGGGAATAAAACCGTTTACTACATTGGTACGTACCTTACTACCATTTACACGTGCTACGACCTTACCCTCGGCCTCGTCAGCATAGTCATATAACTCACCCGGCACGAACTTATCACCACTCCACGTAGGAACTCGCAACCAAAGGGTAAACTCCTCGCCATCGGCCTCGGGGCTAACGGCGATGGTAATCTTGCCATCGAAGGGGTAGTCGGTCTGCTGCTTGAGTGTAACCTTGCCACCAGCCATAGGTACTTCGGTCTGGCTGCCGATGTAGAGGCCGCAGTAGATGTTATCCTCGGCATAAGAGTAAATCATACCCGATACCTGCGGAATAAGACGTGCCAGATTAGAGGGACAGCACGCAGTGCCAAACCACTCGGCACGACCTGCCGTGCCGTGGTTGAATGTACGCTTGCCGTCGGTCTCCAACGGATTGACATAGAAGAAACGGTTACCTGCAAGATTTACTCCTGCCAACACATTATTGTATAGCGCTACCTCGGCAACATCCAAATACTTGGCATCGCCCGACATAAGGAACATACGATAGTTGAAGAACACGTTACCCACCGCAGCACACGTCTCATCGTAGGTCTCAACATTGGGCAGAACATATGCAGGACCAAACTTCTCCAGTCCTGCTACGGCACCCAGACCGCCTGTGATGTGCATCTTGCGATCGACTATATCGTGCCAGATGGCATCCAGCGCCGGTGTCAAGGTTTCGTCACCCGTCATAGCCACTACGTCTGCCATACCCGAATAGAGATACATAGCACGCACCGAGTGTCCCACCGCCTCGCGTTGCTCGCGTACGGGCTGATGCTGCTGTGCATAGTCGGGAGTCTGTACACCCTCGCCATTGGGTGAGTATGTCACACCACGAATATCGATGAACTTTTTGGCCATCTCAAGATACAACTCCTCGCCCGTAGCCTGATGCAACTTAACCAATGCCAACTCAATCTCCTCGTGACCAGGGGCACGCATGACGGGCTTGCCGTCGTTGTAGGCGGGGTCACCCTCGAAGAATACTTTATTTATATGGCGGGCATTCTTTTCAGCTACATCCAGCCACTTGCGTTTGCCGGTTGCACGGTAATAGGCCACAGCGCCTTCATACATGTGGCCCATATTATATAACTCGTGGCTATGATCAACATATGTGTAAGGCTTCTCGCCAGCACGGTTACGTGGGTTACGCAGATGGGGAGGCATAATATGGTGCTCGTAGAGATAACCATCGGGGGCTTGTGCCGCCGCGATAACATCTATTATCTCATCCATCTGCTGCTCCAGAGCCTCGTCTTTCTCTAACGTGAGCAGGTAGGCAGCACCCTCCATAACCTTGAACAGGTCGGACGCTACATAGTATGGACCCTCAAGTGGCTGGGTTACTCGCTCGCCACGCAGATAGGCTCCCACACGTCTGAGATTCTCGACTGCATAGGCGGTCTTGTCAAGCGAAAAGGGAACGAGGGTTTGCTTCTGAGTGGTCAGGCGTGGACGCCAGAATGAGTCGTTGAGTGAAACCTCCTGAAAAGGAATCTGAGTGATTGCGCCCTGGTAAGGTGTAACATCTGTACTAGTTGAGCAAGATGCCGCGATAGAAGTAAAGGCTGTTGCAAGGATTAGGTTTCGGATATTCATAATTATAAATTTATGTTTCTTACCTACAAAGATAGCATATTATGAAAATAAACTGTATCTTTGGAATGACAAAAACCATCTACTATGAAGAGAATTTTACTTTTTGTGGCTGCGCTCAGCATCATTGGCTGTGCTAACAGGCCATCGTTTAATGACAATCAGGTCGTAGCCCATCGTGGCGCGTGGAAGAATACAGGTCATCCGCAAAACTCTCTCGCATCGTTCCGTGCTGCGGCCCAGATGGGATGCCACGGCTCGGCGTGCGACGTTCACCTTACAGCCGATGACTCGTTGGTAATCAATCACGACCCCACCTACAATGGTCTGGAAATAGAGAAGGCAACATACGCCGAACTTGTAGCGTTCCCGCTTGCCAATGGCGAGAAGTTGCCTACACTGCGCGAGTATATCAACGTTGCCAAGGAACAGGCAGGAACAAAACTTATCATCGATGTGAAGAATATCGGATCGCGTGAGCACGCCATAAAGATTGGTATCGAGACAGCGCGTCTGGTGCAGGAGATGGCAGCCGAGAAGTGGGTTGAGTATTTGGTAGCTGCGCTACCCACCTACGAGGCTATGCGCGAGATTACCACTCTGCCTATTGCCTATCTTGGTCGCTGGCAGACCGAATTGCCAGAGATGCACCCTGATACTTTGCAGCGCTATGGTGTTGATGCCGTCGATTATCAGGATGTTCACTATATGAACCATCCCGAGTGGATTGCAACTTTCAAACAGAGAGGTATACATCTCAATGCGTGGACTGTCAACGACGAGGAGGCGATGACTTGGTTCCTGAACCACGACTTCGACTACATCACAACCGACAATCCTGAGCGCCTACTCGAACGCACGGTGGGTGCTAACTAAACGAAATAGAGAAGAGAAGTAGGGTAGTTCTACTTCTCTTTTTATTTGTCTATTTTTAATATCAGTAATCTACAGATATTTTTCTTGTTGTTTTGCTACTATTATCTATTCAAGATATTTACCCCAATCCGAATTGGTATATGCCTCCTCGCAACCTGCTGGAACGATTAGATTTTCAAACTTATCAAACGAGTTATCCAGTTTTGGTGGCTCTTGAGGATAACAAACTATTGTCTCTATATTACTTCTATGGAATGCCCCGTAGCCTATCTCACTAACGCTATGGCCAATAGTCACACTTTTGAGATTGGGACATTTCCAGAATGCCTCATTGTCTATTTTACTAACACTATCGCCAATCATTATATTTAAAAGGCTTTTGCATTCATAGAATGCACCTTTTTCGATCGTAGTTACTCTATTGGGAATTGTTACACTTGTTAAGCTTTCACAACCATGAAATGCACCTTCTCCAATTACACTAACGCCTTTGCCAATAATTACAGTTGTAAGGCCACTGCAACCAGAAAATGCCCAATCTTCAATCGTAGTTACGCTATCGGGGATGGTTACGCTTGTGAGCCTCCAGCATTCTAGGAAGGCATCCGCTCCAATCGTCGTTACACTTGGTGGGATAGTTACACTTGAGAGGCCACTGCACCAGCTTAATGCAGAATCTCCAATATTTGTTACACTGTCGGGAATAACATACTCTACCAGTTCAGCAGGAGCAAACGAGTTTAGGACACCATCAACAATCAGGCAGCGACCATCATCTGAAGCGTATTTACCTTTAAATTCCGTGAGATTTGAGCAGCCTAGGAAAGCATATGCTCCAATCGATTTTACGCTATCGGGAATAGTCACACTTGTAAGGTGTTCACAATTACGGAATGTAGCCTCTCCAATTATAGTAATCGGTTTGTCAAAGATGATCTTGCCGATATTTGTGTATGTATGTGACAGTATTGTTGCGTCAAAAGCATCAAGCTTAATAGGTAGCATTTGTCCATCAGACGTGGTGTACTCGATGATGCATAGTTTCTTATTTGTTAAGTCTGCAGAGAAAAGTTTTGCCATAGTAGAGCCAGTATTTTGGTTGTATTCATACAAAGGTAGTAATTTATTTTTAATATGTATGAGGAGCCTAATATGAATCAGAAAATAGACAAAAAAATCTTTCGCACCCCACGGAGAATAGCGTAGAACAAGGGTTGTGAATGGCAAATAGTTCCAATAAAAAAAGAGAAACAAGTTTATTTTCTTATTTCTCTTTTTGATTATCAGTGTATTACTGATATTTTTTACTAATACTCCTCCTCGTTAAAGAAGAAATCATCTTTTGAAGGATAGTCTGGCCAGATGTCCTCGATTGACTCGTAGATGTCACCCTCGTCCTCAATCTCCTGCAAGTTCTCCAATACCTCAAGAGGTGCACCTGAACGAACGGCGTAGTCGATCAACTCCTCCTTTGTTGCGGGCCAAGGAGCATCCTCCAACTTTGATGCTAACTCTAATGTCCAATACATAGTTTTAGTTTTTTATTAGGTTAATACGTTTTGTCCTTGTATATTGAACCTTAAGTGGCTCAAATCGGCCGCAAATATAAATAAAAAACATTAAATGCAAACTAAATCGGCAAATAATTATTAGGCGATTTCATTAGCGGAATATTTATTGACTCATAGAGGCTAACTGCACTGCTCTCCAAAAAGTTGCGAGAGTGACTTTAGGGCGGCATTATGCCGTTTTGCGGGCTTTCGACCTATGGTCTCCACAAAATCTCCTCCACCTTGGCGCGAGCTACCACCGTGCGCCCCAGAAGGTAGAAAAAATCTGACAATCGATTGAGATATATCGTTGCCTCGGGGATAATTGTGTGTTGCTCGCCTGCTCGCAAGGCTGCACGCTCGGCACGGCGGCATACGGTACGGCATACGTGACACATCGAGGCTCGGATGTCGCCACCAGGGATGGTGAACTTGTCGATTGCGGGCAGGGCCTCCTGCATTGAGTCAATCCACTGCTCCAGCTGCTCGATGGCCGAAGCCTTCAATCCTGCAATCTTATCCTCGCTACCTTGACCGATAGCCAACAGAGCCGCTACGGTCATCAGGTGTGACTCGATGCTGCGCAGATTATGGGTGCAGTCGGCAAACTGCTCGTCGGCCATAAGATGGTCGGCCAGTAGAGCCGTAAATGCGGTGAGTTCATCCACCGTGCCATAAGCCTCGACACGACTATCGCTCTTGGCAACGCGCTCGCCGCCGATAAGCGATGTGCGACCCTTGTCGCCACCTTTGGTATATACTTTCATAAACGGAATTTTTGCTTTGGTAGATGGTTGTTAAACAACAATAGATAACCCCTGTTGTCGACACTTGTGCAGGGGTGCTCCTCCACTAAGCGCTTACACATAGCATCGCGCTCACTATCGAACGAGGGGGCAATGATGCATAGGGTAGTGCCCGTTGTGCGAGCCTCGGCAGCGAGTGCAGGTAACAGCTCGGGCGATAGGTCGATGGTGGCGATAGCAATATCGCATTTACCAATCTCCTCTACGCTACAGTCTATGAGGAACGACTCATAATGCAGATGCTCCATTAGGTTTTGCAACTGCAATGCACGTCGTTTGGCTACTCGCAGTGCAATGAGGGCATTGTATAACGTGCGGTTGTCGGAAATAAATGTCGAACGCATAAACACCTGACGCACGATGTTGTACACATAGGGCGAATGAACGCCGTGACCGCGAAAATGTCGCGCTCGCTTAAGACGTGATGGCAGAGTTCTCAGACCGTACAAACGTCGTTTTATGTTTCGCCCAGTGATTTTCATTATTTCTTCAATTGTCCAGCCAGACGGCCTGTTGAAAATGCAATCTGTAGATTGTAACCGCCAGTGTTGGCGTCGATGTCGAGTACCTCGCCAGCAAAGTACAAGCCCTTGACCTTGAGTGACTCCATTGTGTATTTATTCACCTCGTCGCACCTCACGCCACCAGCCGTAACAACGGCAAAGGGGAATGGAGCATAGTCGGTGATGGGGAATACCATACCTTTAAGTACCTTCACTAGACGCTGAATCTCGGCATCGGTTACCTTGCGGATGTAGTTCTTTGAGTGAACATCCAACTCGTGCGCAATGGGAATAACAAAGTGCTTCGGCACCAGCTTGCGCAACAACTCTGAGAAGAACTCCTCTGGCTGCATCTCCTCGATTTCGCGCTTGATACGCTCGGTGAGCATCTCTTCTGTGAGGGCAGGCTTGAGGTCAATGACCATCTTTACGCGCTTCTCCTCGATGAGTGCATCCACTGCATCGCGACTCAGACGCAGTGCCACTGCACCTTCAATACCACGGTCAGAGAAGCTAATCTCGCCAAACTCCTCCTTTACCAGCTCATTCTCAACGTACAACTTGGCGTTGATATTCTTCAGTAACAGGCCGTCGAGGAACTTACGCTGGGGGTGCGATGTGCGTAGCGGTGTGAGAGAGGGGCGTACCTCCTCGATAGAGTGACCCATGCGGTCGGCAAAGATGTAGCCGTCGCCCGTAGAGCCTGTGCCGGGGTACGACACACCACCCGTTGCGATGATTACGTTCTCGGCCTCCTCCTTACGCTCGAAACCGCGCTTGTTGAAATACTTTACACCATATATCTTGCCATCGAGAGCCAAAACATCGCTCACGCGGGCATTATACTCAATCTTCACACCCAACTCCTCGCACTGCTCAACCAAAGCGTTTGATACATCCCACGCCTTACCGCTCTTGGGGAATACACGCTGGCCTCGCTCAATCTCGAGCTTGACGCCGATACGCTCGAAGTAACGTATTGTGGCCTTGTTGTTGAACTCGGCAAATGCTACCTCGAAGAAATCGGCATTGGTGCGAATAGCCTCCTTGAACTCCTCGGGTGGACGAGCATTTGTAAGGTTACAACGACCCTTACCCGAAATGCGAATCTTGCGGCCGGCTCTCTCCATCTTCTCCATCAGAAGAACGCTCTTGCCGTTGCGTGCTGCCGTAACGGCTGCCATCAGGCCGGCTGCTCCGGCACCTATAACTATAACGTCGTACATTGTATGCGTAAATTTTCTACAAATGTACAAAATTGTATTTAGATTTGTTCGATTTTCGCAAGGAATGGAGCCTATTAACTCAAATTATTTATCTTTGCATATAATTTTTAGCAAAAATAGATATGAACAAGAAGATAGTATATCCCACAAGTGGGGTTTGTTCACAGGCAATCGCCATCGAATTGGAGGGTGATGTAGTGAAGAGTGTGCAGTTTATGGGTGGCTGTCATGGTAACACGCAAGGAATATCGATGCTCGTGCGTGGTATGAAGGCCGACGAGGTAATCGCTCGCTTAGAGGGCATTCGTTGTGGCGGCAAGAGCACTTCGTGCCCCAATCAGCTGGCACGTGCGTTGCGTCTGATGAGAGAATAGAGCTATGAAGAAGATTATAAACCCGTGGGCTGGTGAGCCTACATACCATTGCTATGGCTGTGATCCCAACAACGAGCACGGTCTGAAGATGGAGTTTTTTGAGGATGGCGACGACATTGTCTGCCATTGGCATCCGCGCATTGAGTTTGAGAGCTGGCGCAATACGCTCCACGGCGGTATTCAGTCTGCACTAATCGACGAGATTGCAAGCTGGGTTGTATTCCGCAAGTTTCAGACCAGTGGCGTGACTTCGCGCCTTGAGGTGCAGTACAAGAAGCCTGTGGCACTCAACCAGGATCACATCACCTTGCGTGCCCGAGTGGTGCGTCAGCGTCGTCAGGTGATTGACATCGAGGTGGAGTTGTTCAACGCCGAGGGTGAGCTCTGCTCGCAGGGATTGTGTATTTACTTCCTTATGCCCAAGCAACGTGCCTGCGAGGAGTACGGGTTCCAGAATTTCCTCACCGAGGATGAGATGTAGTATATTGCAGATGTGCGGCCCAATGCTATCCCCGCAGCAAAGCGTATCGGCTGGAACTTCTACGGCCCTATCTTAAAGTCGCTCAAGCTCTACTACTTGTAGTATGATGATTATAGGTTAGGTATTTAAACAAAAATCCCGATCACCTGTGTGGCGATCGGGATTTTTTATCGTACCGAAACGAAAAATTACTTCTGCAACTGTGAGTTGTCGGCAACAACCATATTCTTGTCGATGCGCAGTGTTACGTCGCCATCAACCTGAATCAAGATAGTAGGCTCGCCGGGCTTTACCTCCTTAACTACGGCGTAAATACCGCCAGCGGTGATAACCTTGTCGCCCTTCTTCAGACCGTCACGGAACTTAGCCATCTCCTTACGACGCTTTGACTCGGGACGCCACATAAAGAAATACATAACGCCGACCATAAGAAGCATCATAATCCAAAAACTGCCCATACCGGGCTGCGCTGCTACTGCAGCATCTGCTTGAAGCAAAGAAATCATAATAGTATAAATTTTTTAGTTAATTTTCTGTTTTATGCGGCATTGCCTGGAAAGGCAACTACTGCGTAAGCGCAAATATACAAATAAATTGCGTTATTCCACTTCGGCCTCCACGAATATCTTTATCGGATTGTCCTTTTCGGCCAAATAAAGAATCAAATTTTTCAGTTGCAGACCATACATCGTGCGAGAATCAAACTCAATGTTTACATCGCAACTCTCGCCCACGGCAATAGGCTTTCGCTCGTATTGCACCTTCAAGCATCCGCACGACACCTGATGGTGGGTGATGAGGATGGGTTGGTCGCTACGATTTTCTATACGGACGGTCTTTGTGATTATCTCGCCTGAACGCATACGTCCAAACTGCAAGGAGTCGCTAACTGTTTGCTCTGCGGACGTGTTATCGATGGTGATGGTTCTCACATTGATGGGTGCTGAGACTGTGGCATATTCCACTTTGCCGCCCTTGCACGAGAGGCAGAGAATCATTACCGCTGCAAGATATGTAACTATGCGCATCATTGGCTTAGATAAGGCCTCGACCACTCTTCTGAATTCGGCCCTCCTCTTTGAGTGATGCAACAACTTTGTCGAGCACGCCATTGATGAAAGTGCTACTGCTGGCTGTAGAGTAGAACTTTGCAATCTCGATATACTCGTCAAGTGTAACCTTTACAGGAATCGAGGGAAAGGTGATGAGCTCGGCAACGGCAGTGGCCATAATCAGGTTATCCATAAATGCGATACGCTCAACGTCCCAGTTGCGGGTGAATTTCTCGATGTAAAGCAGGTTGTCGGCATAGCCGAGTGATGCTTTCTCGAAGAGCTGCATAGCAAAGTCGAGATCCTCATCGCTCTTGAACTTAGGCAATACCTTGACCTCGGTGTGCGAAGGACGCATATTTGAGAGTGTGCGTGTAACCATAATCAGGGCAAAGCCCAAATCGTTGTTCCACAAGATTGACATCTCGTCGAGAACATCCTCCAATACCTCCGAAGACTCCAGCTCGTTGGTGTAGAAATCGGTCACCAACGCCAAGTCCTCGCGGAACGAGCGCTCGGTGCGCGACATATAGCTCTTGTAGTACTCACTCTGCTCAAGTTGCGAGAAGAGAGTCTTGATGAGTTCGGGATATTGTGCCCACGAGAGTTTGTGCGCAGCCAAATAATCATTCACCGCATCGCTCGAGTCGATGAGGCGGATTACTGAATTTTCGACAAACTTACGATTGGGATTGAGGTCTTCGTAGGTGGGTAATTGTTTCTTGCGTGCCAACTCCTGACGCTGCTCGGCATAGTGTGCGAGTTCGACGATGAGCGACAACATAAGAAAGTAGAGGTCGTAGGTCTTGTCAATCGAAGCTACGAGCGTCTTTTCCGATGCCATCAATGAGTCGGCGTCCGACTTCAGATGGGCGTATAAGGCCTTGATGGCCTTAATTCTGAGCATTCTTCTGCTAATCATAAAATATGAACCTTAAATCCGACTGCAAAAATAGAAAAATTTTCTATATTTGCGTTGATATAGCGCCAGTTTTAGAATAAAAATTACAAAATGTTTCGCCACTGAATAGTTGCTGAGTGCTGAATGCCCCATTTCGGGCGTGAAATCGGGTTGGGTTGGATGGTCGGACAGATAACAGGCGTTGGTATATTACACTGTCAGAGGACGCAATGCATAACGTATTGAGGTGGCCGATGCAGAGGATAAATATATGAACTATGGATATCAGAATTGGACACGGATATGATGTACACGCTATGGCCGCTGGGTTGCCATTGTGGTTGGGTGGTGTTAAAATTGATCACGCTAAGGGTTGTGTAGCACACTCTGATGGCGATGTGGCAATACACGCCATTTGCGATGCATTGCTGGGAGCTCTGGCTTTGGGCGATATTGGAAAATTGTTTCCTGATACTTCGGCTGAGTTCAAAGGAATTGACTCGAAGATTCTCCTGCGCCGCGTGTGTGATGTAGTGGCCGAGCGAGGCTATGTCATATCGAATGTGGATTGTACTATTGCTATGCAACGCCCCAAACTCCGTCCACATATCGATACTATGCGTGCAACGCTGGCCGAGGTGATGGGACTCGATGTTGATAGGGTCTCTATCAAGGCTACCACCACCGAGCATCTAGGTTTCGAGGGTCGAGAGGAGGGTGTATCCACTCACGCAGTAGTATTACTGATTAAGTAAAAAGGTTGCTTATAGCAACCTTTTTTTATTTCTCTTTAATCCGTTGGCCGATGGAGCCTATGTAGCGCATCGCTATATCGCCACCCTCAATTGTAAGCTCGGTCTGTCCCGTTATGGTGGATATTACAAGCGAACAATCATATTTTTGTCCTTTATCTTCGGTCGAGAACGAGATGTTCCACTGCGACTGAAACTTTGCCGAATTGAAATTCGCTACACCGTCGGCGTCGAAGTTTATTATGCCCACTTGTCGCATTGAGCCTCGCTCCATTGGTAGGTGTACCTCCAATTCGACAGGAGAAATATAAGCGTAGAAGTAATCTGCATATACCAGTCGTATTTCTCCATCGGGAATAGCCTGCATAGCCGTAGGGTAGAAGGCGAAGGAGCGGGTGGCTACAATCGAATCAATTGTGAAAGCATATTGTCTGGCCCGCTCGTCACGCTGCTCGCGGTGCGACATATATTGTTCGGCCGAGGGCGCAACAGCTGTAGGCTTTGTTATAGTGTCGGTCGAAGTGTATGGTGTTTGCTCGACGGGCACTATGGTTGTAACGGGTACGGAGTCGCGTTGCAGAGTGATTTGTTGCGTAGTGTTTTGAGCCTTTATAACTGAGGTTGAGTGCAGCGCACAGAGCGTCAGCAGGAAAATAGTGCGTTTCATGACTAATATATTTTAGAGATTGTGCCGGTATATTGTACGGGGCTATACCAACTATTCGTGATTGTGAGTGTAGCTCCACCGTGTGAGTAGATATCGAATGTGAAAGTGTAATCGATTCCATCTTCGAACGTGGTGTTGAATGATACTTGCCAACCCTCGTGGGTCTGCACAGTAAGATAGTTTTTCAGATATGGTGAGCCCGTGTTCATCACTACATAACGATAGGGCGGTACCATACCCGTGTAGTAAGGTAGGCATACATCGAGTGAGCCTCGCCAGACGATGACCGTGAAGTAGGCGTTGGCAAACATACGCAAAGGCCCTGCGGGCTGCACCTGCACAGTCTGTGGATTGAATTCGAAATTGTGGGAGAGTACCAGTGAGTCTACCTGCTGCTCGTAGGCTGCCAGGCGCTCGGCACGATGCTCGATGCGCTCCTCGTGTTTGGTACTACGTAGATATGACTCTGTGGTTTGCGCCGATACGCTATGGACGCAAGGACCGCAGAGGGTGCACATATAGGTGCATACGATAGAGAAAATAAGTCGTTTCATAGCATAAAAGGTTTACGCTATGTCGACTTCAAAATTCTTGCCTAAATACCCATTGAACGCAAGAATTCTCCCGTGGCGCTACGCTCTGATTGAGCCACCTCAGAAGGTGTGCCCTGAGCAATGATTTCGCCACCACCAGCACCGCCCTCGGGACCTATGTCGATGATATGATCGGCTACCTTTATCACGTCGAGGTTGTGCTCGATGACAATAGCCGTATTGCCACGATCAACAAGCTTATTGATAACGGCAAGCAGTTGGCGTATATCCTCGAAGTGAAGACCCGTTGTGGGCTCATCCAAGATATAGAGCGTACGGCCTGTGTCGTTCTTCGATAGCTCGGCTGCGAGTTTGATACGTTGGCTTTCGCCACCCGACAATGTAGTACAAGGCTGACCCAGCGTGAGGTATCCCAGGCCTACATCTTGAATTGCCTTGAGCTTCTGATAGATAGATGGTATATTGGCGAAGAAATCAACGGCAATATTCACCGTCATATTCAGCACCTCGTCGATGTTTTTGCCTTTATACTTCACCTCCAGCGTCTCGCGGTTGTAGCGATGTCCACCACACGCCTTGCAGCGCACATATACATCGGGCAGGAAGTTCATCTCGATGGTCTGCACACCTGCGCCACGGCACTCCTCGCAACGGCCTCCCTTGACATTGAACGAGAAACGGCCAGCCTTGAAGCCTCGTATCTGTGCATCGGGAGTAGCTTCGAAGAGCTTGCGTATATCGGAAAATACATTCGAATAGGTGGCGGGGTTACTGCGGGGTGTACGACCAATGGGTGACTGATCCACCACGACCAGCTTATCGATATGTTCGATACCCTCGATCGAAGTGTAGGGTAGAGGCTGGTCGTAGGAGTGGTAAAGGTGTCGGCTCAAAATCGGACGCAAGGTCTCGTTAATGAGAGTAGATTTACCCGAACCACTGACGCCTGTAACGCATATAAATGTGCCGAGAGGGAACTCGGTATCAATACCCTTGAGGTTGTTACCACTCGCTCCGCGTAGGATGATACTCTGGCCAGAGCCTTGACGAAGAGTTGATGGTATCTCAATCTTGCGACGACCACACAAGTAGTTTGCCGTGATTGATGACGAGCGCATAATATCTTCAATCGTGCCTGTGGCCACAATCTGACCTCCTCGGCGACCAGCCTTGGGGCCTACGTCGACAATGAAGTCGGCCTGACGCATCATATCCTCGTCGTGCTCAACAACAATTACAGAGTTGCCGGCATCGCGTAGCTCCTGTAGTGTGTGTATCAGTCGGCGGTTATCGCGCTGGTGCAGACCGATACTCGGCTCGTCGAGGATGTAGAGTACATTAACAAGTTTCGAGCCTATCTGCGTGGCAAGACGTATACGTTGGCTTTCACCGCCTGAGAGTGAGCGTGCTGTACGGCTCAGTGAAAGGTAGCCCAAACCCACCTGACACAAGAAGTGCAGGCGTTCGCGAATCTCCTTTACTATCTCCTGTGCAATCTTGCGCTCCTTGTCGTTAAAATGACTCTCAATGGTGCTTATCCACTCCGAGAAATCGGCAATCGAGAGTGCTGATACCTCGGCAATGTTCTTGCCACCGATGCGGAACTGCAGTGCCTCCTTCTTAAGGCGCGATCCTCCGCAGACGCTACACGGACGATAGGCCATAAACTGCTCGCGCCACTTCTGGCCCTTCTTCGACTCCTCGTCATCGGAAGCCTGTACATATTCGGCTACGCCCTCCCACGCAATCATTCTGCGACCTGAGAGCGATGAGAACTCCGATAAATCGACCGTTAGAGGCTTGGGGTCACCATGCAAAATGGCATTCATTCCCTCCTCTGAAATGGTGCTGATGGGGTCGTCCAGCGTGAAATCATAACGCTTACCCAGTAGGGTGAGTAGCGTAAATATCTTGTTGTTTTTGAATTTTCCGATAGGCTCGATTGCACCATCGTGTAGCGATTTATTCTCGTCGGGGATAATCTTCTCACGGTCGAATACAGCCTCGGTACCTAAGCCACTGCATCGTGGGCAGGCGCCTTGGGGTGAGTTGAATGAGAAGGTGTGGGGTGCAGGATCCTCGAACGCCACTCCAGTAGTGGGGCACATCAGGTGGCGCGAGTAGTAGCGCATGCCGTCGGCCTCGTAGTCGTAGAGTGCCATTGTGCCTTTGCCCTGACGCATAGCCTCCTTGAGAGAGGTCATTACACGCTCTTCGTTGTCGGCCGAAATGCGCATACGATCTACAACGAGGTCGATAGTGTGAATCTTGTAGCGGTCGAGTTTCATTCCCGATGTAATCTCGCGTATCTCGCCATCGATGCGGGCGTAGATGTATCCGCGCTTGGCAAGCGACTCGAATAGTTCACGATAGTGTCCCTTACGACCCTTGACTATAGGTGCCATAAAGGCTACCTTGCGACCATTGAACCCACTGATTATGAGTTGGCAAATCTGCTCGTCTGTGTAGTGCACCATCTCCTCACCTGTGATGGGTGAGTAGGCGCGTGAAGCGCGTGCATACAAAAGACGTAGGAAGTCGTTAATCTCGGTGACGGTGCCAACTGTTGAGCGGGGATTTTTATTTGTTGTCTTCTGCTCAATGGCAACTACGGGACTTAGGCCCGTAATCTTATCCACGTCGGGACGCTCCATCGAGCCTACAAACTGGCGAGCATAGGTCGATAGAGTCTCCATATAACGACGCTGACCTTCGGCATAAATTGTGTCGAAGGCAAGTGACGACTTGCCCGAGCCAGAGAGTCCAGTAATGACAACCAACGAATAGCGTGGGATCTCAACATCCACATTCTTCAGGTTGTGGACACGAGCGCCCGTAACAACTATCTTATCATTCTCCTTGAATTTCATCTAAATATCCTTACTCAAACTCCTACGCCAACATTGCGTATAACATATCCTGCATTGAGATCAGCCCCACCAGATCGGCAAAGCAAATCATAATAATTACAAATGTCGCCCATCGTACGAACGTTACGCCCCACGATATAACATAGTGCGACGCCAAGAATGCTCCCACTACATTACCCAAACCGTGCCATAGGCCGTATGAGTAATCGACCTGTCCGTTAATCATAAAGATGATAAGAGAGAATGGGGTAGCGACAAAGATTATAAAACACTTTACTACGTTGGCTGTGACAATATCCAAATCCATCAGCCATATCGTAGCGGCCAGAATTACATAGCCCAAACCTACATAGATGTAACCGCCATAAAATCCCATAAATAGGAATAGCAGATAGTGCCACCAGCGCACCACCAGCGGATGACCACCGTGAATGTTGGGATGATTGTGGCTCTTATCGAAGATCATATATAGTAGCACGACTGTAAGCACGATCGTCATACAGATCTTGAAAATCGAATCGCTGATCTGGCTGGCCACAAGCGAGCCCAAGATGTTTCCTATTACAGCGGGGATTGAGAGTTTGATTCCGCTGCGGATGTCGAGCATACGTTTGCGTAGGAAGGTGATCGACGAGGTTAGATTCTGCAACACTACGGCGATGCGATTTGTTCCGTTCGAGACATTGATAGGCAGACCTATAACAGTAAAGAGCGTCATCGAAATGAACGCACCGCCCCCGGCGAGTGTGTTGATTATACCCACCACAATACCTGAGATTATCAGCATTGCTATGATTATTCCTTCGTTCATTGCTCGGTTGCGATAACTTTTCCAATTCGTAAAGATAATAAAAAAACGGTAGAAATTAATTTTTCTACCGTTTTTTTATTTGTGAGCTATGTAAAATAGGTCGAAACACTCATTGCTAACCTCTGCTACAGAGTAGTCCTGCATTGTAATCGAACAGGTGAGCTCGGTGTTTTGTTTGAGTAGACGACGACGATTCAAGCGGTTGAGTATGTCGTACGGAATTTGTAGCATCCAGCGAGGCAGACGATGTTGCAAATCAAGTAGATCGAAACGAGTGATGCGCTCGACACCTTTGCGGTTCTGCTCATAATACTCCATTACCTTGTTGTTGCCACTAACACCCAGGCACTCCACCTTGGAGAATTCGCTTTTGAGTAGGTCGAGTAACTGTTGTGATGTATATTCGCGAACGTGCCATGGGTTGCGTGTGAGCGACATTGGAGCATTGGGAGTTGATACGATGAACTCGCCACCCTTGCGTAGAACACGGCTTACCTCACGAATAAAGTCGCTATCGCGCTTGATATGCTCAATTACCTGAAACGAGATGACGTAATCGAACTCTTCATCGGCAAAGCCGATTGGTGGTACTTCCATCTCCCGAAATTCAGTGTTGGCGGGTAGGGTAGCATCATAGGCACTGCTCTTGTCGATGGTGGTGAAGTGTGCCACCTTAGGTGCCACGACCTCAATGCCGTAGCCCATACCCGTTCCTATCTCCAGCACCTTGCCTGAAACGCGACGTGCGGCCTCGTGGTATGCCAGAATGGAGCGCTGAAATACATAGTTGTCCGATTGGTCGCTCTTCGACACTCGCTCGGCGGTGTGCATCGATGCCATTACTTGAGTGTTATTTGATTGCCGTCGGTGGTGATGTCTCCTCGTTTAAGGAGCATACCTACGGCACGCTTGAATACCTTCTTGCTCATCTGTGTTGCTGCGTGAATAGCCTCGGGTGATGAGTTGTCTCCAACCTCCAGCGCTCCGCCACGCTCCTTAACCATAGCAAGCAAACTCTCTGCCGAAGATGCTACACCATCGTAACCCTCCTCGCGCAATGAGAGGTCGATGCGGTTGTCGTCGGTGATGCGGCGTACCCACCCCTCCATGCGGTCACCAACGCGTACGGGGCGGAAAATCTGATTCTTGTAAATCATACCCCAATGGCGTGAGTCGATGATGGCACGATAGCCGATGGGGCTCTCCGATGCAATCAGAATGTCGACCTTTTGGCGCGGCTTGACGGTGATAATATCGTTGTCGATATATGGCTTGAGCTTCATTGTAGCAACGCAGCGACCTGTGATGTTGTCAACATAGAGCCACACCACATAGCTACGGCCTGCCACTACGCCGCCCTGCTGGTTGCGGTTGGGCAGGAACAGATCCTTACCCTTTAGTCCCCAGTCGAGAAATGCTCCGTGGATGTTTTTGTCGATAACCTTGAGCGAGGCTACACGTCCCTCAGTGATTAAAGGACGGTCGGTGGTAGCCACCAGGCGATCCTCCGAATCGTGATATACAAAAACCTCTATTTCGTCGCCAATGGCATTGTTCAGCGATACGAAACGGTTGGGCAGGAGTACCTCCTGGCCCTCCTCGTCGGCAAGGTATAGACCGAAGTCAGATATGCGTGCTACTTTGAGCGTTTGTATTTGTCCTACTTTCATTTGAAAATAAATTATTGGGCAAAGATAGTGTTAATTATCAATTTTTACAATCTCTCCCGTCATCAGATACCACAAATAACCCTCGACCTGCTCATATCCCATCTTGGTGAGTAGTTCGATATAGTGTCGCATCTGTCGTTTGTGGGCTGACGATTGCTCCTCGCCGAACTTGTAATCAACCACTACTACGCGGCCATCACGAATCATCACTCGGTCGGGACGGCGTGTGCCCGTTTCGTGCGTACAGAGGATGTCGCTCTCGCATCGCACATCGTCCCAATCGCCAAACCACTCTCGCACCTGTTCACGGCTGAATTCTCGTTCGATGGCTGCGTGCAACTCCTCGGCCTGCGATTGGGCAATGCGTCCATCCTTCTGAAGGCGATCGATGCGTTTGTTTATATCTTCAATTGTGGTGGCTTCGCTTAGTACGGAGTGCATCAAAATACCCATATTGCGAGCTGACAAGCGACGGTCGCCACCATCCTTGAAGTAGCGTTGACCGCTGAAGCGTAACGACATAGGTGCCTCGGATGTTGGGTAGCTGTCGAGTAAAATGTTGCGTATGGTATTTTGCCTATCTCGGTTGTCACTAACGGCCGGAGCATCAGCCTGGCCATACTCGGTATAGCAACGCGATGTCTCCTCGATGATCTTTGCATCCTCTTTGACTGCATCCCATAGCAATGCACCTACGTGTCGGAATTGGGCCTCTTTGTGGGGAATACATACATATAACTCCTCTTTGGCTCGAGTCAGAGCAACATACAACAGGTTGATGGCCTCGACATGGGTGTAGACCCTCTCGCGGTAATACTCGTTGGCAAAGATGGCTGAGGCCATCTGACTGGTGTAGTTTACGGGAAAGCGACCAAGCGCTGAAAGGGGTGAACTATCATTATCCGGGGTGGCCCATACGGTGTTGTCATAATTGCTAGGGTCGAGCTTCCAGCCGCAGTAGGGGATTATGACAATCTCCTTCTCAAGACCCTTGGCTGTGTGTATTGTGAGTAGCTCGATGGTAGAGTCACTCTTCTCGACGTTGAGTGATTTTGTCTCGCCCGACTCGTCCCACATCTTTAGGAAGAGGGTGATGTCGGCCACCTTTGATGAACAGAACGATACCACCTGTTCGTGCAGAGCCTGCAGGAAGGCAATCTCATCGCGACGCTCACCCAGTCGATACTCCTCGACAATGTGTTCGAAGGCCTGCTCGGGCGAGAGCTGGCTGATGGATGCGAGTAGTTGTTGCTCTCGCTCTTCGAGCGGTTGGTCGTATGCTCGTCCGAGGTAATCGTTGAGTATGGCCAAGCTAATAGTATCGCTCATATTTTGCGATAGGCGCATTGCGGCAATGATAAAACTGCTCACCGATGCACTGCCTATGACGAGTGACTCCTGAGTCATTATGTTGAAGTTGTTGTTACGCTCCTTGTACTTGAGCAGGATGGCTGCCGCTTGTGCAATCTCGCCCTTCGAGCGGCAGAGGATGAGTATATCCTTGTAGGAGTAACCGCGAGCGATAGCCGACTCGATGTACTCGATAATGGGTGGTTCGGCATCTTGTTCCAACTTTTCGATACGTACGTAACCCTGCTTTGTGGTCTTTAGCTTTGGGTTCTGTTCGTGCGAGGTGTATGCCCTCTCAAGGGTATTATACAATTCGTCGTGACACTCTGCCGAGAGTTTTTTATCACTCTTGGCCTGATCGAGGGCTTTATTCAGTACGGCATTGTCGGCCTTGATGATTCTCTCGATGGCCTTGTTGTTGAAACTTACAATGTTCGGCGTACTGCGGTAATTATCCTTCATAAACTCGGTATGGGTGTCGGCCGTACCCAACGCCTCGCTGACACCTTGTTGTAGAATGCGCCAGTCGCCACCACGCCAGCGATATATCGACTGTTTTACATCTCCCACGATAAGCACCGAGGTCTCCTCCTCTTGTGCCATAGCATTTCGCAAAAGAGGTATGAAGTTCGACCACTCCTTGAGCGATGTATCCTGAAACTCGTCAATCATAAAACGTTCGAAACGATTGCCGGTCTTTTCGTAGATAAACGGAGCGTCATTTTTCTCTACAAATCGAGAGAGGATATACTTGGTCTCAGAGAGCAACATAATACCCTCGCGGTTGCACTCTTCCAATACCTTGCGATAGATATCCTGTAAAAGTGCATAACTGCGATATTTAGCCTTAACGATTTTCAGGGTAGTCTCCTGCGGAATAATCTCATCGAATAACGCAACGATACGGGCAAGCAGAGGACATAATTGCGGTGCTATGGCCTGCGCCGCTGCAACCTTCGACCATCCATCTGGCGAGCTAGCCTTCTGGCGAACTCTCACGCCCAGCGTAGGTTGACCTCCATTGACCACAATCGAGAAGGTATTGATAAAGCCCCCCGCCTTGTAGGTGAAGTCGTCGCCCACAACGCCCGCTTCATCCATAATGGCAATAGCCTTCTGGGCCAGACTCTTGCTCTCGGCACGAAGTTTGGCGACTGAGGCTGTCGCCTCGTTGATTATTTTACGTAATTCATCTTTCGATAGGGCCTTTTCGATGGTCTGCTTGCTGCTCTCGTTGAAAATATCCTTGCCCAAGGCGTTCATATCCTTGCGAAGGTCCCAATCTTTGTTTTGGTCGATGTGTTCCTGTATGAACTCGGTCATCCAACGACGCAGTTCGTCGTTCGTGGGAATCTCCTCGATGAGTGAGTCGGTCGAACGGGCCAGCACCGAGGTGGTGTCGAGCTCGATGTTGTAATTTAGATCTATGCCCAACTCCTTGATAAAGGCTCGTAGGATACGCTGGAAAAACTTATCGATGGTGAGCACCGTAAAGCGTGAATAGTCGTGCAGAATCTTAGCCTGTAGGCCTCGTGCACGCTCAACTATCTGCTCTTCGGTGAGCGACAGATCGCGCTTAAGGTCGCTCATATAACTACTCTGCGAGGGCGTAACAATCAGCGTGTTAATCTCTCGCAGAATACGGCTCTTCATCTCCTCGGTGGCCTTGTTTGTAAAAGTCACAGCGAGAATAGCACGATAGAGATAGGGCTTGGTGTGGTAATTTTTTATCGTGTCGTGAACGAATTTGTAGGCCAAGCGGTAGGTCTTACCCGAACCTGCGCTGGCGCTTAATATATGGGCTCTCATCTCTCTATCGCTTACAGATTTTCTTAAAATCGCAATATTTGCATATATTTTTACTCTCCTCCAGTGAACAACGCTCGAATGCAAGTTCCGTATTGAATAGTTCGTCAAGTTTCTGTCGCAACTTCTCTTCGAACTCCTTGGCATAGGTGGAGTATATCAGCGGAGCGTCATCGTCGGTGTGTATAATCTGTGGCGAGTAATTCTCCTGATTCATATCTCTAGCAAAGTAGAGTGCTGGCTCGACGTCGCGGCCCTGGTCGTGGTTGAGTACCATCGAGTAGAGCATTGTCTGCAACGGATAACGGTAGTTGCTACGGTTTTCGCCCTCGAAGAGCGACTCTATATTTCTTATCTCGAGATGCGATCGGCCTGTCTTGTAATCCACTACACGCAAGTTGCCGTTGTCGAGTGAGTCGATGCGGTCGGCAATGCCACCAATCGCAATGTCGCGACCGTCGCTTATCGCGAAGCTTGTTGATATTGTCTTCTCGCAGTGCAGTAGTGCAAAAGCGTTGTTGCGTATGTCGTGCGGAATGATGCCTTGGCGAATATACTTTGTGATGATATCCTTTACGAGAACTAGGTTGCCCGTATACTCACTCGGTGTGGCGTCGGGTTGGTTGAGATACTTGTGGTTGATTGCGTTGATGACAGCTTGCTCGACATTATTGCCATCGAGCATTTGTTGCAATTCGTGCGATGGATTGGCTACATTCTTTATCTGCGAATATATAAAATCCATAGCGTGATGCAGTATGTTACCGAAGATGGAATGGTCGACATCTTCAGATAAAGTATCAGGTAATTTAATGCCTGCTATATCGCTGAGATAAAATTGCATCGGGCAAGCAATATATCTGGCAAATGATGTAGGCGAAAGAGGCTTGACTTTTGTGCCATCCTTGCATACATATCGCTCCAGAGCCTCAGCCACGCTTCCCTGTTTAGGTATTGAAATCTCGGTGTATTGATCAACGGCTACGTCGACTCCCACGTTGGTGCGCGAGAGCAAGTAAGGCGACTCATAATCGAGTTGGTAGATGTAACGGCTTTGCTCGCCGGTGCTATTCTTGTCGGCTTGTGAACAGTAGAGCATATCGACTCGCTCGGCTCGCTGTAGCAGACGGTAGAAATAGTAGGCATATACGCTCTCGTGATATTCGGGAGTGGGGATACCGTATGCCGCACGAAGATTGTAGGGTATGAATGATGAGTCATTTCCGACTTTACCAGGGAAGTTGTCATCGTTCATCGAGAGTATTATCACGTTGCGGAAGTCGATGTTTCTTGTTTCTAGAATACCCATAATCTGCAGACCTCTTAAAGGCTCGCCACTGAAGGGTATGCGTATGGTCTGAAGGTGGCGACGTAATAGCGATGTGTAGATTGAAGTGGATATCTCTATATTGCAATTTTTCAGAGAATTGTCGAGGTCAATAATGTTATCAACCATAAGCGATAGATAACTCAACTGCAATGATTGATCCTCCTCTTCGGGCATAAGCGACGAAACCAGGGAGAGTACCTCTATCAGATATTGCGATAGAGATTGGTAATTTTCTGTTTGTGAGAATATTTTGCTCAATGATTCGTTATCCGCAAAGAACTCCTTTTCGATGCGGATAAAACGACCCTTGATAATCTGCTTACGCTTCTCGTCTGCCTGCTTGCCAAGGCTCTTACTGATGTATGGATGTGCAAGGAGTCCAATTACGTCGGTATGATAAAACGTAGTACTTTTGCCCGTACGGCAGTTTCTCTGCAGTTCGATAAGACGCTCAAGGAGTGAATATGCCGTAGTTTGGCGCAGAGGGTAACCCATTGTGACGTTTACCTCGTCGCTCACTCTTTTTCCCTCGGCCTCGTTGGTGGGAAGAGAGTGTAGCAAAGGTAGAAGCAAAGATTCATCTGTTAGGATGATAACAGTCTGCTTGTCGAACTCGAGCGATGGCGAAATCTCGCGCAGGATGGTGTTTACATGTTTACACTGCGCTACGTTGGATACACACGATATTGCCTGTATTTTTTTGTTGATAGATAGGAAATTATCACTTTTTATCTCATCCTTTGGTGCAAACTTTTTTATATTTTCACGCAGGAAGCGGCCGGCCTCTTGGTTGGGGTTTTCGGTGTAGTATGTGTCGTAGTCCCAGTATAAGTCGCACTGCCCGTTGCGGTTGAGATAAGTGAGCATACGTCGCTCACACTCAGAGAGGGCATTGAAACCGATAAATACATAACGAGTTTGCGACTCATCCTCAGGCTGGCTTTGCTCAATGTACTCGACTGCCGAGCGGTAAATCATTCCCGGGTAGGCAATGCCGAGCTTAGAGAGATGTGCTCGATATTTATGGTAGATAGGGCCTAGTGACTGCCAGAGACTGAGAAATTTATGCTGCTCTTCAGAAAGCGATGCTTTATCGGAAAAATGACTCCAAAATGAGTGTATAGTGCGGCGCATCTCATCGCTCAAATACGATAAATCGGATTCCAGCTCCTTCAGGTCGTAGAGGTTGCTGAAGAGCATATCGGCGTCAATTATATACTTATCAATAAGATCGAAGTCTGAGAGCAAAATCTCGCCCCAGAAGTAGAACTTATCGAATGTCTCCGATGGGTGATGTTCGGCATAAATGCGGTATAGCTCGGTTATCAGACGCACCTTTTCGCCCACCTGAAGGGTGGAATAGTGGCACATAATATCATCCATCGACATGTAGCGTGGTTGCCAGATGGGATGGTCGATGAGTGATGAGAGGGCGTCGGAGAAGAAAAGGCGTGCACGACGCGACGGAAGCACCACCTTGAGCGATGATATTTCGTCGCCATATCGTTTGTATAGTTTTTCGGCTACTTGCTGTAGGAAGGTCTGTTGCATAGTGTGCTATTTTGCTACGAAGTTAGCAAAATATTGTGTGAATAGAAAGGTCTGGAGAGAGTTTGTTGATAACTTTTCGGCTAATCAAACGACTGCATACCCGATTGGGCAATGCGCACAATGCGCTGGTATTCGTTAGGCGTGAGTTCCATAAAGAAGTAATGAATAGGGTCTACGCGCAGGTCATTGTAGCGCACCTCATAGTGAAGATGCGGTGCGAGTGAGAGGCCCGAGTTTCCCGAAAGGGCAATAACGTCGCCTCGCTGAACCTTCTGTCCGCGAGTAACAAGTGTGCTAAGCAGGTGGCTGTATGATGTTTTGTAGCCGTTGCCGTGGTCAATGATGATGGTCTTACCCATTGTAGAGTTCTTGTCAGAAATCTCGCGTACAGTACCATCGGCTGTTGCGAAAACACTTGAGCCTTCACTCATCGCGTAGTCCACACCCTGATGCGAACGTAATGTGCGGTAGAAGGGGCTCATTATGTTGCCGTAGCCTGCAGTAAGAAGTGTCAACTGTTTGTTGAGTACGGGTTGAATAGCGGGTATGTTGCGGCTGGCGTCTCCGAGTTCGTCGCCGAGCATCTTGATTCGCTGCCACGAAGCCTCCAGGTCCGCCGCTTTATCTGACATAATATCAACCTCCGACTTAAGGTCGATTACCAGCTGACGCTTGCTCTTTGATATATTCTGCTCATACAGAGCCAGTCGATCCTCGCTCTGTTCGCTCTCCATATCGTATGGATTTGACTCAAAAAGCGAACGGAAGACGCTCTGGTCGCGGGCTGTGATATTTTCGAGAATCATCTCAAGTGAGTCGTATCGTTGGCTCATCACCTCGTACTCGTCGCGTAGTTTATCGATCGATAGGCGCATACGATGCTCAGCCGGAGTGTCGAACAACAGCGAGAAGCCCAAGTAATAGAGTAGGGCAATACCCACCCAGGCAAATAGCTGGATGGAGAGTCGTATCAGGCGACGTTTACGTATGCGTTCGATTCTATGCATTATTCGGCCTCGTAGTTAGCGTCCTGAATCTGCAACATAAGGCTCTTGTATGCCTCGGCTGACATATTCTGGTCGAAGTAATTAATCGGATTAACGTGTGCACGGTTGTAAATAACCTCATAGTGCAGGTGCGGTGAGGTGGACACGCCCGTATTACCCATCTCGGCTATGAGTTGTCCGCGGGTGATGGTGTCGCCCTTCTCGACAAGCAACTTGTTAAGGTGGGCATAGCGAGTCTTGTAGCCATAACCGTGATTTATAAGTATTTGTGTGCCGTATCCATAGCGTGCACGGCTGCGATCAATCGACTCGACCACACCATCACCCGTAGCATAAATCGGGTCACCTATGCGACCCGGCATATCTACTCCACTATGAAAACGCCACTGGCGGTAAACGGGGTGTACGCGATAGCCGAAGGCTCCAATCTTATTGCGCATTTTCGAGCGGTCGATGGGCCAGATAGCAGGTATGGCGGTCGAGAATTTCTCCTTGTCTTTTGTCAGGTGCTGTAACTCATCGAGTGAGAGCGACTCCAAGTATAGTGAACGGGCCAACTGGTCCATCTCCAACCACATATCCACCATCACGGGCGAGTACTCATCACCCCACAATGCTGCATATTTGCTCTCCTTATAGGGGTTGTAAATACCCTCAACCGAGAGTGTGTCGGACGCAAACAGGGGTCGATAAACGTAGTTGTCGCGGTGGCGAATCTGGTTAAGCATTCGTTGCGATGAGCGTATGCGACTCTGGAGAATCTCATATTTGAGTTTTAGTTCGCGCTTCTCGTCTGCCAGGCGGAACATCTTAGGGGTGTAGAAAAGCGACGAGAAGAGCAGGTTACAGATGGCAACCAGGATGAATCCGATTAGCAGATTGCGTAGTAGTCTGTAGGCGCGCAGTCGGTGGATGAGGCTACGAACCTCCTCCTGACCCTTACTATTTAGTGAAAAACGCACCATACTATATTAAAATAATCGATTTCCTGTGCAAATTTAGCGTAAAATGTGTAAATTTGCAATCTGTATTGACATAATAACGGATAGAAAAGCAAAAACGATATATATGGAATCAAACAAAATTAGACAAGCATTCTTGGATTTCTTCCAGAGCAAGGCTCACACTATTGTGCCTTCAGCACCTATGGTAGTTAAGGGTGACCCCACGTTGATGTTCACCAACGCGGGTATGAATCAGTTTAAGGATATCTTCTTGGGCAATGCGCCCCGCCAGACTCCCCGCGCAGCTGACACACAGAAGTGTCTTCGCGTATCGGGTAAGCACAACGACTTGGAGGAGGTAGGTCACGACACCTATCACCACACAATGTTCGAGATGCTCGGTAACTGGTCTTTTGGTGACTATTTCAAGAAAGAGGCTATCGAGTGGGCTTGGGAGCTCTTGACCGAGGTTTACAAGTTGGATAAGAGCCGTCTCTATGCTACCGTGTTTGAGGGTAGCGAGGAGGATGGCGTGCCCTTCGATGCTGAGGCATACGAGTATTGGAAGCAGTATCTGCCCGAGGATCATATCATCCGCGGTAACAAGCACGATAACTTTTGGGAGATGGGCGAGACCGGCCCCTGCGGTCCTTGTAGCGAGATTCACATCGACTTGCGTGATGACGAGGATATAGCTGCAACACCCGGTCGTGAGATGGTAAATATGAGCCATCCTTTGGTGATCGAGATTTGGAACCTTGTATTTATGCAGTTCAACCGCAAGGCCAACGGCGAGCTGGAGCCGCTGCCCGCAAAGCATGTTGATACGGGTATGGGCTTCGAGCGTCTGTGTATGGCTATGCAGGGCAAGAAGTCGAACTACGACACCGATGTTTTCCAGCCTACAATTGCTCGCATTGCCGCTATGGCAGGCAAGGCTTATGGCGAGGATGAGAAGTCGGATGTTGCAATGCGAGTAATTGCTGACCACTTGCGTGCTATCGCATTTTCGATTGCCGATGGTCAGTTGCCAGCAAATGCTAAGGCTGGTTACGTTATTCGTCGTATCCTTCGCCGTGCTGTTCGCTACGGTTACACATACCTGGGCTTCAACGAGCCTACACTCTGCAAGTTGGTTGCAGGCTTGGCCGACCAGATGGGTCATCAGTTCCCCGAGCTTAAGAAACAGCAGACTCTGATCGAGCGAGTAATCGAGGAGGAGGAGGCTTCAT
The DNA here is from genome assembly GCA_045630065.1 of Alistipes sp. Lineage (GTDB taxonomy): Bacteria > Bacteroidota > Bacteroidia > Bacteroidales > Rikenellaceae > Alistipes. The sequence goes on along the minus strand of JAZQSN010000007.1, from coordinate 4,299 downwards.
TCTTGCGCACTTTGGCTACTGGTATCAACCTTTTGGATCGTGTGATTGCAAAGGTTGGCAAGGGTGGCCAGATTGCAGGTAAGGATGCATTTGAGTTGTACGATACATTTGGTTTCCCCATCGACCTTACCGAGCTTATCGCTCGTGAGCAGGGTGTGGAGATCGATCTCGAGGGCTTCGAGAAGGAACTTCAGGCACAGAAGGAGCGTTCGCGCAACGCCGCTGCACAGGATATCGACGACTGGCAGGAGGTTCGCTCAATCGAGCAGTGCGAGTTTATCGGTTATGATAACCTTACAGCTCCCGTACACATTGCACGTTACCGTCGTGTGACATCTAAGGGTAAGACTACATATCAGTTGGTATTCGATCAGACTCCCTTCTATGGTAACTCGGGTGGTCAGATTGGCGACACAGGTTACATTGAGAGCGCAAACGAGAAGATTGATATCATCGCTACTGAGAAGGAGAACGGCTTGATTGTTCACGTTACAACCACTCTTCCCGAGAATATAGAGGCAGAGTTCACAGCCGTTGTTGATGCTGAGAAGCGTCAGGCTGCGGCTAATAACCACACCGCAACCCACCTCTTGGATCAGGCTTTGCGTGCTGTGCTTGGTACTCACGTTGAGCAGAAGGGTTCAATGGTAACACCCCAGGGCTTGCGCTTCGACTTCTCGCACTTCCAAAAGGTTACCGCAGAGGAGATTCGTGCCGTTGAGCGTATGGTAAATAGCCTTATCCGTGCCAACCATCAGCTCGAGGAGAACCGCGAGGCTACAATGGAGGAGGCTAACGCTATGGGTGCTATCGCTCTGTTTGGTGAGAAGTATGGCGACAAGGTGCGTGTAGTGAAGTTTGGCGACTCTGTTGAGTTGTGTGGTGGTACTCACACCTCGGCTACAGGTACATTGGGCTTGTTTAAGATTGTGGGCGAGAGCGCTATCTCGGCTGGTGTGCGTCGTATCGAGGCTGTTACAGCCGAGCGTGCCGAGGAGTTGCAGTACTCTGTAGAGGATCAGATTCGCGGCATTGCCGAGTTGGTGAACAACCCCAAGGTAGAGGTTGCCATCAAGAAGATGTTGGAGTCTAACGAGGCCTTGCAGAAGGAGATCGACCAGTTGCATAAGGAGCAGATCGACACATTGGTTGAGAAAATTATTGCGGAGCGCAAGGGCGAAGGTGCGTTTGTTATCGCTCGTCAGGTGCCCTATGGCTCTAATATGATTAAGGATTTGGCTTACGCTTTGCGTGCTAAGGTGAGCGACATCGTATTGGTACTCGGTGCTGTGAACGATGGCAAGCCTACATTGGCAATTATGCTTGGCGACGATATCGTAGCTAAGGGCGTAGATGCAGGTGCTACCGTTCGTGAGGCTGCCAAGCTTATGCAGGGTGGCGGCGGTGGCCAGAAGTTCTTCGCTACTGCGGGTGGTAAGAACACCGACGGCCTGCAGGCTGCAATCGACAAGGCTGTGGAGTTGATTACAAGCAAGTTGTAATCTAACTGGCAAGAAAATAGAAATTAAAAACGAATAAATAATTACAAAACAATGGACAAGAAAGTATTATTGATGATTCTCGATGGTTGGGGAATCGGTAACGGTACCAAGTCAGATGTTATCGCTCAGATGAATCCCGCCTATATTACGGCTATGACCGAGAAGTATCCCCACGCACAGTTGCGTACTGATGGTGAGAACGTAGGTCTGCCCAATGGTCAGATGGGTAACTCTGAGGTAGGTCACCTCAATATCGGCGCTGGTCGCGTTGTATATCAGGATTTGGTGAAGATTAACCGTGCGTGTGCCGACAACTCAATCTACCAGAACGAGGAGATCGTGAAGGCTTTTGAGTATGCAAAGGCTAATGGCGCAAGCGTACACTTTATGGGTCTTACTTCGGATGGTGGCGTACACTCATCTATCGATCACCTCTATAAGTTGTGTGAGATTTCGGCTCACTATGGTATCGAGAATACCTTCGTACACTGCTTTATGGATGGCCGTGATACCGACCCCAAGAGCGGTAAGGGCTTCATTGCTGACGTGGAGGCTACAATTTCAAAGACAGCAGGTCAGATCGCATCTATCGTAGGTCGTTACTACGCTATGGACCGCGACAAGCGCTGGGAGCGTGTGAAGGTTGCTTACGATTTGTTGGTAAATGGTGTTGGCGAGGCTTCAACCGATATGGTGGAGGCTATGCAGCGCTCATATGACGAGGGTGTAACCGACGAGTTCGTTAAGCCTATTGTTCGCATCAACGAGAATGGCGAGGTTGTTGGCCGTATCAAGCCCAACGATGTTGTTATCTTCTTCAACTATCGTAACGACCGTGCAAAGGAGATTACCGTAGTTCTTACACAGGAGGATATGCCTTCGGAGGGTATGCACACCTTGCCTTTGTACTACTGCTGTATGACTCCCTACGATGCAAAGTTCGAGGGTTTGCACATCTTGTTCGACAAGGAGAATGTTCGCAATACAATCGGTGAGTACGTTTCTTCACTCGGTCTTTCACAGTTGCGTATCGCCGAGACTGAGAAGTATGCTCACGTAACCTTCTTCCTCAATGGTGGTCGCGAGGCTGAGTTCGAGAACGAGTCTCGTATCCTGGTTGCTTCACCCAAGGTTGCAACATATGACCTGCAGCCCGAGATGAGCGCCTATGAGGTTAAGGATAAGTTGGTGGAGGCTTTGAACTCGCAGAAGTTCGACTTCATCTGCCTGAACTTCGCTAATGGCGATATGGTAGGCCACACAGGTATCTACGAGGCTATCGAGAAGGCAGTAAAGGCTGTTGATGAGTGTGTTGCCGATGTTGTTGAGACAGCTAAGGCTAACGGCTACGAGGTTGTGATGATTGCTGACCACGGTAATGCTGACAACGCTGTGAACGAGGATGGCACTCCCAACACTGCTCACTCACTTAACCCCGTGCCCATCGTAGTGGTATCGGATCGTGTGAAGGCTGTTAAGGATGGTATCTTGGCTGACGTTGCTCCCACCGTATTGCGTTTGATGGGTCTTAAGCAGCCCGCCGAGATGACTGGTGAGGTTCTGGTTGAGTTGTAATAACCCTTTTTATAATGTAGCGGAGTGGGATAGCCTCGCTCCGCTTTTTTATACCTAAATCTAAATGAATATGAAGAGAATGTTAATGATGGCCTTGCTGTGCCTCGTTGGTACGGTTACTATGGCACTGGGACAGCGTATGCCCTATCAGGAGAAAGTAGTTTATGAGGGCGAGGATGTAACGTTCCGCCAGATTGATGCCCACACGTGGGAGGGTAATGGTAATATGATGGCCAATGAGACGCTCTACATTGTCGAGGGCGAGGAGCGCGCTCTGCTTATCGATGCCGGCACGAATATCAAGGATCTGGATAAGATTGTGGCGGGCATCACGTCAAAACCCGTGACGCTGGTTGCTACACACGTTCATCCCGACCATACGGGCGCGTCGGTGAATTACTTTAAGGAGATTTATATCAACGCGGCCGATATGGTGAACGTCAAGGAGATGATGGGAGACTATAAAGGTGAGATCAAGTACCTCTCGGATGGCGAGATGATTGATCTAGGCGGTCGTCAGATTGAGGTTATCTTTACTCCTGGCCATACACCCGGCTCAACAACCTTTATCGACCGTGAGGCTCACTATGGCTTTAGTGGCGACGCCTTTGGTTCGGGTAATCTGTTGCTTACCACTAACTTTACAACTCTTGCGCTCACTTGCCAGCGTATGAGTGAGTATATGCAGATGTATGGCATTGAAAAACTCTATCCCGGCCACTATATGGGTGTGAATGTGGAGACCGTGAAGCGTGTTCAGGATATGTTGCAGATGAGCCGTGACGTGTTAGCAGGCAAGGTAGAAGGACGTAAGAACGAGCGTGGTATGCTGGGTTTGGACCGTGTGCTTACTATGCACGGCGTTAATATCAACTACGGAGCTGCGCAGCTGAAGTAATAAGCCTGTTATATATTATATAAATGTAATGCCGCTTGATTTGTAGAGCGGCATTTTTTTATTAACTTTGTTTTGCACTAAAATTACTTACGATGAAAATTGCTATTATCGGAGCAGGAAATATGGGCGGAGCCATTGCCTGCGGTTTGGCTGCATGTGGAGAATATAAGGCGGGAGAGATTGTTTGCGCAAACCCGTCTGTCGGAAAACTCGATGCGCTGAAATCACGCTATGAGATAATCTCAACGACTACGGATAACCTCGCTGCTGCCGAAGGTGCCGATATGGTGATTATTGCCGTGAAGCCGTGGCTTGCCGAAGGTG
>JAZQSN010000006.1:0-2349 GCA_045630065.1 Alistipes sp. | reverse complement strand
GTTTCAACCGCCGTGCAGACATTGAGATCCTTCGCCAAGGCTCAGGATGACAAAATAAGAAAACAATTTACAAACTAAAAATTTACATCTATTTAAAAAGTAGAAAATTTACAGAAGAGTTTTTTCACCGAGGAGATGGAGACTGTTGCTCTGAACGGTGTATCGTTTGAGGTTAAGGAGGGCGAGTTTGTTGCCATTATGGGACCTTCGGGTTGCGGTAAATCTACACTCCTCAATATCTTGGGCTTGCTTGACAATCCTACGGGCGGATCATACCAGCTGCTCAACCAAGAGGTGGGCGGTCTGAAAGAGAAGGAGCGCACCGCCTTCCGCAAGGGCAATATCGGCTTCGTATTCCAGTCGTTCAACCTTATCGACGAGTTGTCGGTGGCCGAAAATGTCGAGTTGCCGCTTATCTATATGGGCGTGAAGCCCTCGGAGCGTAAGGAGCGTGTAAAGAAGATGCTCGACCGTATGAACATCTCGCACCGTGCCGGCCACTTCCCTCAGCAACTATCGGGTGGTCAGCAGCAACGTGTGGCTATCGCCCGTGCCCTTGTGTCGAACCCCAAGCTGATCCTTGCCGATGAGCCTACGGGTAACCTCGACTCGAAGAATGGTCAGGAGGTCATGACACTTCTAAAAGAGTTGCATCAAGAGGGCACAACGATTATTATGGTTACCCACTCGCAGCACGATGCCTCGTATGCAAGCCGTACTATCTGCCTCTTTGATGGCAAGATTGTAACCGATGTAAAGAGCAGACTATAAAACGCCTATTACCATAAGCAGAGAAGCGTTTCAGGTGTGGGTTGGCTTGACCGCCTCCCACATCACTAAGACAAAAACAAATAAAACTTAACGAATATGAAGATTGCTTTTAAGAATTTCTTGATGACGCTCAAGCGTTACAAGGTCGCATCGCTGCTTAATGTGCTCGGTTTGACCCTCGCCTTTGTGGCGTTCTACATCATCGCTTCGCAGGTGTGGTTTACCATCACCTACAACCACTCATTCCCCAATGCCGACCGCACCTATCTTATCTCTCCCGACTTTGGTGGCGGTGGTAACGATGGCAAAGTAGAATGGAGCACCAACTCTCCCGGTGCGTTAGCCTACGAAGCCGCAGCACAGTTCCCCGATGCCGAGGAGGTCGCTTCGATTTCGCCATATCCCGGTATTAGTCGCGTGTGGGTAAAGAAAGACGAATTTCACTTCGACTCCTTCAACGACTATGTATATCAAGGTACAGCGAACATCCCCACATTCTTCGGGTTTGAGTGTTTGGCAGGCGATTTCTCGCAGTTGAAGAATCCGAACACGATCATTATGGCTCGTTCCGAGGCTGAGAAGTTGGGTGTTGGTGCAGGTGATGTGATCTACTTTGAGGGTGGAAAATATAACGACGATGGCAAGCCAACTCATCCACAGACCATTGTGGCTATCTATGAGGATATGCCCAATAATACGATGTTTAAGGATTGGAAGATTATGCAGGGCGATGAGGGCGTACACACCTCGGGTAACAATAATTGGAACTACGCTAATTTTGTTCGTATGCGTGAGGGTGCCGACCACGATGCCTACATCGAAATCTTCAAGAATCGCTATGCAGAGTGGTTTCTCGGCATGGTGCAGGAGTGGATGACGATGACGGAAAACCCCGAAGAGAAGGCTATGGCTCAGGAGGAGTTGGAAAGCGGCGCACAGGTGCTGGAAACCCGTTTGGTGCGTGTTGATAATATCTATTATGGTGGTAATTTCACACAGAATAGCAACTTCCGAACAGGAACTGTCTCAACAGCTGTTATCCTTTCGAGTATTGCCTTTATTATCGTGCTGATTGCATTTATCAACTTTATCAACTTCTTCTTCGCCCTTGTGCCTGTGCGTATGCGTGCAGTGAATATCTGCAAGGTGTTCGGCGCGAGTCAAGGTACACTGCGTTGGAACTTCCTCTTTGAAGCTATCGGATTGGTGCTTATCTCAATGGCTCTGACGCTCTATCTGATGGTGGTTATTCAGGATAGTTTTATTACGAACTACTCGATTTGCTCACTTGCCCTATCGGATAATATACCCGTGATTATTATGGTGGTTGTGCTGATGGTATTGCTCGCTGTTATCGCTGCTCTCTATCCCGCATTCTATATCACCCGCTTCAACGCTTCGTTGGGTGTTAAGGGTGGTTTTGCACAGTCGGCAACGGGTCGCAGACTTCGCTCTATTATGGTAGGAATGCAGTTTACTGTGGCTATGATTCTCATCATTGTAACCGCTGTCTTCTTCTTGCAGTATCGCTATATGATTAACTACGATTTGGGCTTTGATCGCGAAAATATCGTAACC
>JAZQSN010000005.1:0-16512 GCA_045630065.1 Alistipes sp. | reverse complement strand
ATGAACCCCTGCCCCTGCGGATACTATAACCACCCCACCAAGGAGTGCAGTTGCTCGGCGGCAGCCGTACACCGCTATGTGGGACGCATATCGGGCCCGCTGATGGACCGCATCGACCTGCATGTCGAGATTACTCCCGTCAGCCGCGAGGAACTTGCCTCGGAGCAAGCCGTAGAGTCGAGTGCCACTGTGCGCGAGAGAGTTATGAGGGCACGCGAGCGTCAGGCCGAGCGTTTTCGTGGCACGGGTATATATACCAACACTATGATGACGTCGGCAATGTTGCGTGAGTTTTGTCCGCTCTCGGCCGAGTCGCGTCGTCTGCTCGATATGGCGATGGAGCGTCTGCAACTATCGGCTCGCGCCTATGACCGTATCATCAAGGTGGCACGCACGATAGCCGACCTGGCTGGTGAGCAGGATATTTCGCCGCTCCATATTTCGGAGGCGATAACCTATCGCACGCTCGACCGCGAGAGTTGGGGACGGTAGCAAGACGACATAAGGATTAACGAGATAAGCAATATAAACGATTACCTCTACAACCTTTGGTCCTGCAACACGGAGCCACGTGTGGCGACCAAAGTCCCTGCCTGAGGCGGGGATTTAGGGGTAATCCGCATACGCGGCTTTTCACCGCCTCGGCTTGGCAGAGGTTACAAGCAACCTCTGCTCTCGCCTTAATAGCGGCGTTGGGTCAGACTTGCAAATGCGGCTCTGCCGCAAGGTATGCAGTCGGGAGTGAACCGACCGTGAGAATTATGAAACGATAGATTAGAAAGACTATAATGAAACGAGTAATACTATCCGGTGGCGGTACGGGAGGCCATATCTACCCTGCCGTGGCTGTGGCCGAGGCTCTGAAGCGCAAGTGGAAGGAGGATGTCGAGATCCTCTTCGTGGGTGCTGAGGGCAAGATGGAGATGGAGAAGGTGCCCGCCCTGGGTTACAACATAGAGGGTCTGCCCATTGCAGGCCTGCAGCGCCGTTTGGAGTGGCGCAATATACTTGTGCCTTGGAAGGTTGTGAGCAGTATTCGCAAGGCTCGTCGCATCATTCGCGACTTCTCGGCCGATGTGGTCGTGGGCTTTGGCGGTTATGCTTCAGCGCCCGTATTGTGGGCAGCACAGCGTATGGGAGTGCCTACGGTGATTCAGGAGCAGAACTCCTATGCAGGCCTTACCAATAAGATTCTCTCGCGCGGAGCACGTCGCATATGCGTGGCGTACGATGGTATGGAGCGTTTCTTCCCCGCCGATAAGATAGAGCTTACGGGCAACCCTCTGCGCGGACACTTCGCCCCCACAAAGGGCAAGAGTGCCGAGGCGTTGGCTCATTATGGCCTGAGTGCCGACAAGCCCACGGTGTTGGTTGTGGGTGGCTCGCTCGGCACACGTACGCTCAATGAGATGATGAAGCATTGGATTCTCTCGCTCGACTCAGCGCCCGAGGTGCAGGTTATCTGGCAGACAGGTAAGTTCTACGAGCGTGAAATGAAGGAGTTCTTGGCGGCACACCCTGTCGAGGGCCTTTGGCAGGGAGCCTTTATCGAGCGTATGGACTTCGCCTACGAGGTGGCCGATGTGGTTATCTCGCGTAGTGGTGCCTGCACGGTGTCGGAGCTTTGTCTGGTGGGTAAGCCCACGCTATTTGTTCCCTCGCCCAATGTTGCCGAGGATCATCAGACCAAGAATGCCCGTGCGCTGGTGGATAAGGATGCAGCACTGATGGTGAGCGATAAGGAGGCTATCGAGCGAGGTATGCCCGTGGCTCTGGAGCTGCTTGCCGATAAGGAGCGTATGGCTCTCTTGCGCGAGAATGTGGCACGTCTGGGCGTTAAGGATGCTGCCGATAGGGTGGTGCGACAGATTGAAAAAGAGTGGAGCCGCTTTTAATTAAAAATTGCCTAACAAGGCTTTTTTGGCGTCTGGCTTGGACTCGAAATGCTCATTTACGTTCAGTAAACTGCACTTTCTCGTCCTGCGACCAGCCTCAAAATAGCTCTTGTTATACAATTTTTGGTGTTGAATTGAATGGAACATAATAAGAATATGGACAAGTATTATAAAAATATATACTTTATGGGCATTGGCGGCATAGGTATGAGCGCCCTGGCCCGTTATTTCCTGCACGAGGGGCGCGCCGTGGCGGGCTACGACCGCACCGAGACACCACTCACTCGTGCCCTGCAGGCCGAGGGAGCCTATGTAACCTACGACGACGAGGTGGAGAATATCCCCACCGAGTTTCGTGACCCCGCTACGACAATGGTTGTCTATACCCCTGCCGTGCCGGCCGACCATCCGCAGATGGCGTTCTTCCGCGAGGGAGGGTTCCTCATCGAAAAGCGTTCGCAAATGCTTGGCTATCTATCTGAAGGAAAATATGTTATGGCCGTTGCTGGCACTCACGGCAAGACCACCACATCGACTATGATTGCGTGGCTCAATGCCGCAACCGATATGGGCGGTAACGCCTTCCTTGGCGGTATCTCGAAGAACTTTAACGGCAATATGGTCCTCGGTCAGGGCGACCGTCTGGCCGTTGAAGCCGATGAGTTCGACCGCTCGTTCCTGCGCCTGAAGCCCAATGTGGCGGTAATTACGTCGGTGGCACCCGACCACCTCGACATCTACGGCACGTTCGAGGCCGTGGTGGAGGCCTTTGGTCAGTTTGCGGCACTTATCAAGCAGGGGGGAGACCTTATTCTGAAGCAGGGCGTGGAGATACCTCTGCCTGAGGGAATCGACATCTGGCGATATAGTTACGATGATAGCGCGAGCGACTTCTACGCCACCAATATAGCCCTGCAGCAGGGTGGCTATTACCGCTTCGACATAGTAACGCCGTTTGGCACTTTCTCTAACCTTACGCTCGGCATCCCCGGCTGGGTGAATATCGAAAATGCTGTGGCTGCCGTAGCCTCGTCGGTATGTGCTGCACGCAAGCGTGGCGAGCAGCTCGATGAGCAGAAGTTGTCGAAGGCTTTGGCGGAGTTCTCGGGCGTGAAGCGACGCTTCGAGTTCTATGTGAACACACCCCGTCAGGTCTATATGGATGACTACGCCCACCATCCCGAGGAGCTGGAGGCTACCATCACCTCAGTTAAGCGTATGTTCCCCGAACGCCACCTTACGGCTGTCTTCCAGCCTCATCTCTACACCCGTACGCGCGACCTCTATCGAGAGTTTGCTGCCGCCCTGTCGCTGGCCGATGCGGTTGTGCTGGTGCCCATCTATCCCGCTCGCGAGGAGCCTATCGAGGGCATCTGCTCGGAACTTATCGGCGAGTATGTCACTGCTCCGTGGCATATATGTGAACGTGAGGCACTTGCTGCCGATTTGGGAGCCGCTGCAACCGATGTTGTGGTGAGCTTCGGAGCAGGAAATATCGATGTATATTGCGAGGCCATAGCCTCAGAACTTATTAAGAAAGCATAATGCCCCGCTACCTGAAAATACTCCTTAACGCATTGTTGTGGGTCGCTATCGTGGCGTTTGTGGTCTTCTTCCACTCACGCGCCGACGAGCACCGAGCCACAACACGGGTGCATACGCTCACTGTCGAGGTGGTCGATAGCCTGCGTGACGAGACTTTGGTCACCAGCCAGACCGTACGCGAATGGATCGAGATGAGTGGTATTGCCATTGTCGGCGAGCCTGTTGGCGAGGTCGACCTTGCAGGCATCGAGCGTTGCATACGAGGCAAGGGTTTTGTCGACAGAGCCAGCGCCTACCTCACCTATGATGGTGAGTTGCGTGTGGAGGTGAGCCAACGTCGTCCGCTTCTGCGTATGATTGTCGATGGCTACGACTGCTACGTCACAGCCGAGGGCTACATCTTCCCCGCCCCCAAGCTGGCGTCGGTCTATGTACCTGTGGTTACGGGTAGTTACTCACCGCCCGTGCCGCGCGATTATGTGGGCTTTGTAGGCGATTATGTGGCCGAGCGCAATGCCGAGCGTGAGGCTGCTATCGACACCCTGCAGTATGAGAAGGTGCCCCTGTTCGAGCAGACTGACATCATTGCCGACTCGGTGCGTGCCGTGCGTCGTATGACCGTCGAGCGCAAGGGTTGGTTGGGTGGATTTAAGGGCCCGTTTGAGGATTATGATGAGTACGACGAACGTGTCAAGGCCAAGCGCAGAGAGAAGGCCGACCTGCGCCGTCACTTGCGATATATGGACCGCGAGAACGAAAAGCGTATTGCCCGCGTAACGGCACGTCAGGATGCCGAGCGCGAGAAGCAAAAAAAGTTACAAAAAAGGTATGAAGATTTCTTGAAACTGATTAACTTTGTAAAATATATAGAAGAAGACTCTTTTTGGCGTGCCGAGATAGTGCAAATTGTGGCCTCTACGATTAGTAGCGGCGATTTGTGTTTGGAGCTCATACCTCGTTCGGGTACTCATACCGTGCGTCTGGGCACGTTGGACGATGTGGAGCAGAAGTTGTCTAACCTGTTGTCGTTCTACGAGAATGGCCTCAGCAAACTCGGTTGGGATAGTTTTCGTACCATCTCGGTTGAGTATCGTGGTCAGGTGGTATGTACCAAATAGATGCCTGAGCCAGGCTGTGGCGTAGGGCTGAAAGGAATTGCAGAAATAGAAAAAACAATATATTGTGGATAGCTTAAAGAAATATGTCGTAGCCGTCGATATCGGTTCATCCGAGGTGACCATAGCCGTAGGTACTATGGTCGAAGGCGGTATAATCAACATCGAAACCGTTGTTAGAGAGCCCATCGTGACTGGTGTTACAGCAGGACTTATCGATAATAGTCAGACTGTGGCCGAGGCTCTGCGCAAGGCGCGCGAGAGAGCCGAGGATGAGGTTGGCGTGGCCATTACCGATGCCTATGTTTCGCTCTCGGGTAAGTTCGTGCGTTGTGCCCGCTACACCGACCACGTCTTCGTGGAGGATAAGGACAACTGCATCTCGCCCCGCGACCTGGCTGCTCTGCGCGAGCGTATGTGCAACGTGAAGGCCACCGATGGCGAGACCATTATGGACTTCTTCCCGCTGTGCTACAAGAATGACATTGGCACCGAACTGAAAAATCCCGTGGGTTGCTACAGCAAGCAGCTCTCGGCAACATATAATTTCATCCTTTGCGACAACACCTCGAAGGACCGCTTGCGTCGTGTCTTTTTGGAGGCTGGCATTAAGATTCGTGCGACGTTTGCAGGCGCAGCCGTTGTGGCCGACTCGTTGGTTACCTCCGACGAGAAGGAGGATGGTGTGGCCATTGTCGACATTGGTAGCGGTGTGACCGACGTGGCTATCTATCGTGGTGGAGTGTTGTGCTACGTAGCCTCAATCCCGATGGGTGGCTCGGCTATCAATACCGATATTTTGGCCTACAACAAGAATATCCCCTCGAAGACTGTCGAGAACCTTAAGCGTAAGTGCGGTTCGGCAGTGGTGGAGCTCACCCCCGACGACATCATCAAGGTGGTGCGTACGCAGGGCCGTCCCATCAAGCCTATCCCTCGCTTGAACCTAGCTGCCGTTATCGAGGCCCGTATGACCGACATTGTCGAGTATGTGTGGGCGGAGATTCGCGAGGCAGGCTACAGCAAGCGCCTTGGCGCAGGTATCGTGCTTACGGGTGGTGTGGCTAACCTGAAGAACGTGGCCGAGTTGTTCCACCGCAAGACCGAGCAGGAGGTGCGTGTAGCGTGTGCCGAGATTGGTATTACAACCGAGTCGTTGGAGAAGGTTGCAGCTACAGAGTCTACTCTGGCCGTGTCGTTGCTTTTGCGTGGTGCCTTGATTGGCCCTTGCCCCGTAGGGAACCTGATAAGAAAAACCGTTGTGGAGCCCCAGCCGGTGCCTCAGCCTCAGACAGCAGTGCCCCCCGTGACACCTGTTCAGCAGCCTGTAACACCGCAAGCTGTCGTTACACCCACACCCGCGGTACAGACTCCCGTTCAACAACCCGTTCAGCAACCGGCGGCCCAACCAGTGCAGCAGCCCGCGGCACAGCCCACAGTGTCTCCCGTTCAGCAGCCTATATCGCAGGTTGAGGATAATGAGGATGATGGTGACGATATCGAGGAGAAGCCCACTCGCAGAAGTTTCTTCCCTAAATGGGGTTTGGGAAACAAAATCAAGGATGCTATCTCGAAGGCTTTCCCCGAGCCGGGCGAGGAGTTAGATGCTGATGATGATTATTAATGAGTAGAGAAAAATGGAAGATTTGATGAATGAACTTACGGCGCAGAAGAAGGCGTCGTCGATAATAACCGTAATCGGAGTAGGTGGTGCAGGTGGTAATGCGCTCGACCATATGTGGCGTATGGGTATCAAGGATGTTAACTTCCTGGCTTGTAATACCGATATCCGCGCTTTGGAGAACTTGAGCATCCCGGCCGAGGATAAGATTGTTATGGGTCCCGGTCTGGGAGCAGGTAACGACCCCGAGGTGGGCCGCGAGTATGCTACGCAGTCAATCGACCAGATTCGTGACTACCTGAAGGCACACAACACCGAGATGGTATTCATCGCTGCAGGTATGGGTGGTGGTACAGGTACGGGTGCTTCGCCCGTTATCGCCAAGCTTGCCCGTGAGATGGATCTCTTGACCGTGGCCAATGTGACCTCGCCCCTTTTGTGGGAGGGCCCTTCGCGTAGCGAGCAGGCACGCAAGGGTATCGAGGAGTTGCGTAAGTATGTCGACTCGCTTCTGGTTATCGACAACGAGAGTATCATCGAGCAGTTCGGTAATCTGCCCGTTACAAAGGCCTTCGGTAAGGCCGACGATATTCTGGCTTCGGCTACAAAGGGTATTACCGAGATTATCACCGTTGAGTCGGCTTTCATCCGTGTGGACTTTGCCGATTTGAAGCGAGTGATGAGTGGTAGTGGTCGTGCCCATATGGGAGTGGCGTCGGCCGAGGGTGAGAACCGTGCCAAGGAGGCGGCTCGCAAGTCGTTGTGCTCGCCCCTCTTGAACGACAACCTTATCTCGGGTGCAAAGAAGATTTTGCTCAGCATCTCGGCTGCGAGTGTAGATAATATCAGCTATAAGGAGGCTATGGAGGTACTTCAGTACATCCAGTCTTATGCAAGTTTTAAGGACGAGGATGGCATTATGCATCAGGCAGATATCATCTGGGGTGCCAGCAGCAAGCCTCTGCCCGATGGCGTTATCGAGGTGGTTGTCGTAGCCACAGGTTTCGATAAGGACCAGCAGGATATTGCTCTTCCGCAGGGTATCGCTTCGTTGCCTAAGTTGCAGATTGAGGCAGAGCCTCGCATCCCCACTTTGGAGCCCGTGCAGGAGACCTCACGTCAGACACCCGCTATGCCCGCCGTGCTGGAGCGTAAGCCCTCGAAGTACGATAAGCTGACCGAGGAGTTGCGTATCCCCTCATATCAGCGTCGCAATGTCGAGCTTGTAGTTCACAACGATAGCGTGCCCCGCCGTAAGGAGGTCGTACGCGACGAGACCGAGGAGACTCCTTTGGTAGGTAATGATAAGGAGTTGTTCAATTTCTAGGATTTGGACTCTTTAGGAATAATATATCAGGGATTTACCGCTGAGATTGCCATTATGCTGGTCATCTCGTTGGTGTTGTTGCTCATCTCGGCATTGGTGTCGGGCTCGGAGGTGGCGTTCTTTTCGCTTTCACCCTCCGACCAGCAGGCTATGCGCCAGAGTGGCGATGCACGTGACGAGGCCGTGTTGGAGCTCCGTAGTAATGTCGATTCGTTGTTGGCTACAATTCTTGTGGCCAATAATCTTGTCAATATATGTATCGTAATCCTCACCTCGAAGATTATGGACTCGATGTTTATTTTCACACGTTTCGAGTTCCTCTTCAAGACGGTGCTGGTTACCTTCCTTTTGCTTTTGTTTGGTGAGATTCTGCCCAAAGTCTTCTCGCAGGAGAACCCTCGCTGGTTTGCCCGCGTGGTGGTCTATCCCATCAAGTTTTTCAAGCTATTATGCTCGCCTCTATCCTATGTGCTTGTTCGCACGGGTGGCCGCTTGAGCCGTATGGCTTCGCGTGGAGCCGAGATTTCGATGGAGGAGCTGGCCGATGCAGTCGATTTGACCAGTACGGCGTCGCAGGAGGAGCATCAGATGCTCTCGGGCATCGTCAACTTCGTCAATACCGAGGTTGAGGAGATTATGCGCCCGCGTATTGATATTACGGCCGTCGATATCAAGACCTCATACGAGCAGGTAAAGCGCATTATCATCGAGTCGGGCTACTCGCGTATTCCAGTCTACGATGAGGATCTGGACAATATCAAGGGAGCGCTCTATGTCAAGGACCTCCTGCCACATATTGGTTGCGGTAATGAGTTTGGCTGGCAGCAGTTGCTGCGTAAGATATACTTCGTGCCCAAGCACAAGAAGATTGATGACCTGTTGCGCGACTTTCAGGAAAAGAAGATTCACGTAGCCATCGTTGTCGACGAGTATGGCGCTACTCAGGGCTTGGTTTCGCTCGAGGATGTGCTGGAGGAGGTTGTAGGTGAGATTTCCGACGAGAGCGATGAGGAGGAGAGCTTCTACGAGCGTTTGGGCGAGAATACCTACCTCTTCGATGGTAAGAGCCACATAGTCGATTTCGAGCGTGTGATAGGTTGTGACGAGGATATCTTTGCCGACGTGCAGGGCCGAGCCGAGACTCTGGCCGGTCTTATGCTTGAGCTTCGCCGCGACTTGCTACACAAGGGCGATATGGTCGAGGCGCACGGCATACGCCTCACCGTTCAGGCTATGGATGGCCACCGTGTCGATAAGATTAAAGTCGAGGTAAATAATGACGCCCCTCAAAATAGATAGACTCCTTTGCACCGAAGACGAGCTACTCATCATCTGTGACACTCCGCTCTCGCTCGAAGAGTTAGAGGCTGATGCTGACGATGAAGATCGCCTCGCGGTGGAGGGCTTCACTTCTCGCTCGCGTCGCAGGGAGCGTCTTATGTGGCGACGTATGGTGCGTGAGGTCGTCGGCCACCCAATCAGGGTGGAGTATTCTGCCGATGGGGCTCCGCATATCAAGGATTTTAAGTGGAAACATATCTCCGTCTCGCATTGTCGCGATGTGGTGGCTGTGGTCGCCTCTTCACGCGTGTGTGGTATCGACGTCGAGCGCAAGGATAGAAATTTCGAGCGTGTAGCTCCGCGCTATGTTTCGCCCCAGGAGTGGGATTTGTGCCCAAAGGCGTGTGACCGTATAAAGTTTCTTGCCACGGTGTGGTGTGTTAAGGAGGCGCTATATAAAATGGCTGCCGAGCCAGGATTGGATTTTTGTCGCGATATGCACATCACGGCGTTGAATCTTGAGCAGGGCGTTGTCGAGTGTAGAGTAAAAGATGCGGTCCCCGTTCATATGCATATTATTGACCGCGAAGGTTATCTGGTTGCCTATCATTGTTAAATATGTGAGCTACGAGGTATAAGATATGATATTTTTTCGTATCTTTGCCGCCGTTATGAGTTCGCAAGATTCCCCCCTTTCATTAGGTACCGACTCCATATCGAAGTTGTTGTTCCGCTATGCGTTGCCCGCCATTATTGCACAGGTGGCTGCTTCGCTGTATAACATTGTCGATAGCATCTTTGTCGGACAGGGCGTGGGCCCGTTGGCTATCACAGGCTTGGCGCTGGCTATGCCTATGATGAACCTCTCGGCAGCCTTTGGTGCTATGGTGGGTGCAGGTTCGGCGGCTCTTACTTCAATCCGTCTTGGTCAGGGCAACAGAGCCGCGGCGGAGAACATCCTGGGCAATGTGGTGCTGCTCAACCTAGTGTTGGGATTTATCATTATGCTCTTTGGTCTTTACTTTATCGATCCGCTGCTCTATTTCTTCGGAGCCAGCGAGCAGACCATCCCCTATGCGCGCGAGTATATGCGCATCATTCTCTATGGTAACGTTATCACTCACCTCTTCCACGGACTCAACAATATGCTCCGTGTGGCAGGTTACCCCAATAAGGCTATGGTCATCACACTTGTGTCGGTGGCGCTCAATGCGGTACTCGACGCAATCTTCATACTCTGGCTTAAGTGGGGTATCGCAGGCTCGGCGTGGGCTACGGTGCTCTCGCAGGTAATTTCGCTTGTTTTGCTCTTCTCGCACTTTGCGCGCAAGGATAGCTTCCTGCGCTTCCGTCGCGAAGGCTTCCGTTTTCATTGGGATTTGATTAAGGGAATTGTTACCATCGGTATGGCGCCCTTTATGATTCAGTCGTGCGCCTGTATTGTGGTTATCATCGTCAATACTACGTTGCAGAACTATGGCGGCGACCTCTCGATTGGTGCCTATGGTATTGCTAATCGTGTTGCCTTCCTCTTTACTATGGTGGTGCTTGGCTTCACGCAGGGTATGCAGCCCATCGTGGGATATAATTATGGAGCCCGCAAGTACGACCGTGCGCTGAAGAGTATGTGGATGACCGTCGGCTGGTCGATGCTCACCACTACGCTCGGCTTTGCTCTGTGCGAGCTGTTCCCCTATCAGGTTGTGGGTCTGTTCGTGAGCGAGGATGGCTCGGGCGACGCAACGGCTCTTATTGAGGCCTCGGCACGAGGTCTGCGTATCTTGGTTGCTATGCTCCCCATCGTGGGATTCAACATCGTGGCGGGTAACTTTTTCCAGCATATTGGTAAGCCCAAGCGTGCCATCCTGCTGTCGGTAGCACGTCAGATGTTGTTCATCATTCCTCTGCTCTTCATCCTGCCTCCTATCTATGGTGTCGATGGCGTGTGGTATTCGATTCCTATTGCCGATTTCGTCTCTACGGCTTTGGCAGGTTTCTTACTCGCTGTGCAGATTCGCAAGCTGCGCCAGAACCCTTCATCTGAGGTCAGCATCTAAAATTCAGGAATTTATAATCGATTTACTCGGGTGGTGTAGGCATAGGCCTATGTCACTCCGTACCTCTACATCTTCAGTCTTGCAATTATGCATTAAAAAAGGCCGCCCCACAGGAGCAGCCTCTTGCCCCGAAGGGCTATCAACTTAATACTTAGTACTACTTTTTCTTCTTGGGGGTTGAGACAACCTTCAGACACTCCTCGTATGTCATATCGGCAGCCTTCTTACCAGCGGGTAGACGATAGTTCTTGCCCTTGTAGGCGATGTACTCGCCGTAGCGGCCATTCTTGAGCACCATATCCTTATCCTCGGCAAAGGTCTTCAGGGGTGTCGCTGTAGCCACAGCGGCGGCCTTCTGCTCTGTGATAAGCTCTACGGCACGTTCATATTGAATGGTGTAGGGGTCGTCGCTCTTTGCCAGCGAAGCGAATGAGTTGCCGTAGCGAACGTAGGGGCCGAACTTGCCGATACCTACCATCAAATCCTGACCCTCATACTTACCCAGGTTGCGGGGCAGTGCGAAGAGCTCCAGAGCCTCTTCGAGAGTGATTGACTCGATGAGCTGACCCTTCTTCAGCGATGCGAAGCGGTTCTTGCCACCATCCGCTGACTCAATCTCCACCATGGGGCCGTAGCGACCGATACGCGCCTTTACTTTCTGGCCCGACTCAGGGTCGATGCCCAGCTCGCGAATCTGTGAATTCTTGTCGGTCTGTGTCTCGATGGCACGGTCGACCATAGTGTGGAAGGGCGAGTAGAAACGCATAATCATCTCATCCCACGTCATCTGGCCATTGGCAATGTGGTCGAATTCCTTCTCCACCGATGCGGTGAAGTTGTAGTCCATAATCTGCGCAAACTGTGTCTCAAGGTAGTCGTTCACCACCATACCGATGTCGGTAGGTGCCAAGCGGTTCTTCTCCTTGCCGAATGACTCGGTGTGTGTCTTCTCGCTTATCTTGCCTGCGGGGGTGTGAGTGAGGGCAATGTATGAGCGCTTCTGGCTCTCCTTGTTCTGCTTAACCACATAGCCACGGTTGATGATAGTGGTGATGGTGGGAGCGTAGGTTGAAGGACGACCGATGCCCAACTCCTCCAAACGCTTTACGAGTGATGCCTCGTTGTAGCGCGACGGCGCAACGGTGAAACGCTCAGTAGCCACAATCTGGCCCGCTTCTACCTTGTCGCCAATCTGCATCTTGGGCAGGATAGCCTCGCTCTGCTCCGAAGTTGCATCCTCGTCGGTTGACTCAGAGTACAGGCGAAGGAATCCGTCGAAACGAACAACCTCACCCGTAGCGGCAAACTGCCAAGAGGTGCCGTCCATATCGATGGCTACGCTTGTGCGGTCCATCTCGGCGGCTACCATCTGCGATGCAACGGTACGCTTCCAGATAAGGTCGTAAAGACGCTTCTCGGCTGTGGTACCCTCAATCTGCTGACGGTCTATATATGAAGGGCGGATAGCCTCGTGAGCCTCCTGTGCGCCCTTGGTCTTTGTCTTGTAGTTGTGTGCAGCTGAATACTTCTCGCCAAAGAGCTTCTCGATCTCAGCCTTGCACTGACCTATGGCTTGCGCCGACAAGTTAACCGAGTCGGTACGCATATAGGTAATAAGTCCCTGTTCGTAGAGGTGCTGTGCAACCGACATAGTCTGTGCAACCGACATACCTAGCTTTCGACCAGCCTCTTGCTGCAGTGTCGATGTGGTGAAGGGTGCTGCGGGGTAGCGCTTGGTGGGCTTCTCCTCGGCCTTCGATACGGTGAACGAAGCGTTGGTACAGCTTGCAAGGAATGCCTCGGCCTCGGCCTTGGTCTCGAAGCGTTGTGTGAGTTCAGCCTTGAAGAGAGTGTGGTTGTCGTCGGTGGTGTAGAACTGCGCCACTACACGGAAGTAGGGCGTAGAGTTGAAGGCGATAATCTCGCGCTCGCGCTCAACAATAAGGCGCACGGCAACACTCTGCACACGGCCAGCCGAGAGCGACGGCTTAATCTTCTTCCACAACACGGGCGAAAGCTCGAAACCTACGATACGGTCCAACACACGGCGAGCCTGCTGTGCGTTTACCAGGTTCATATCGATGGTACGGGGATT
Source organism: Alistipes sp. (assembly GCA_045630065.1). Taxonomy (GTDB): domain Bacteria; phylum Bacteroidota; class Bacteroidia; order Bacteroidales; family Rikenellaceae; genus Alistipes. The sequence continues at coordinate 3,576 of JAZQSN010000005.1, read as the reverse complement.
CTCTATAGCGTTAAGGATTGCATTCTTAGTAATCTCGTGGAATACAATGCGCTTGGTCTTATCGATAGGCAGGTCCAACACCTCGGCCAAGTGCCAAGCAATGGCCTCTCCCTCGCGGTCTTCATCGGATGCCAGCCATACGGTTGAAACCTTCTGTGCGAGTCGTGACAACTCATCCACCACCTTGCGCTTGTCGGGCAATACCTCGTAGTCGGGGCTAAAGCCCTCGTCAATCTTAACTCCTAAGCCTTTCTTTGCCAGATCGCGAATGTGACCGAAACTCGACTTAACCACATAATCCTTACCCAGGAATTTCTCGATGGTTTTTGCCTTTGCCGGTGACTCGACGATAACTAAATTCTCTTGCATTTACACTTTATTCTTAATACGACAAAAACCTATGAGCGAGCCATAGGTTTGTCGGTGGTAATATATCTTGTTCTATTTCACCAATGTATAGGTGAGTTCCAATTCTACACTTGCGCGGTTGAGTGTGTGGTCGCTACCCTGCAGTATCGATCGCGAGAGCGTGAACTGATCGTGGGCGTCGGGTGCGATGTACATCGTGCGCGGAGCCTCCAACTTCGAGAGATCTACGTTGCCGTTGGCATCCTCCTCGAGAGCAAGCAATGCATTTACAATCTCCTGAATGAATGCCGAGATATTCATCTCATACAATGCACGGCTTCGATTCAGCTTGCCGTTGTAGGCGAGAACGTATGTATCCTCCTGGTCGTACATATAGTCCAACACGGGAGTCAGTGACTTGTAGTTGGTGTAGAGTCCCAGACGCGGAATGGCGCTATTCATTGCATCGGCCAGTGCCAGCGGGTCGAGGTTAGCGTAGTCGTAGTCCGACTCCTCGAGGTAGAAACGCAGCATAGCCTGATTGATAGCAGCCGAAACGTACTCATCGTCGTCGCTGTTGATGTCGCGCAACGAGAGCAGCAGCTCGTCGGTGAAGTAGAGCTCTGTCACTACGCCGCCACAGCCATCCACATAGGCAATCTGTACCTCGGCACGCTCCTCCAATGACTCATCCATAGGAAGTTCGGCAAGATCCGAGTTCGAGTAGTCGTGCTTCACGCTCTGTGCCCACACATTACCCCAGTCGCCCGTGTATTTGTTGTAGAACACATACGAGATGTCGAGTGTGTCGGCAACGATATCGGCATCGGGACCAGCGTTGCGCACACGGCCGTAGAGCTCGAGGCTGGTGTCGGTGATATCCAACGAGTAGATAGCACCCTCGCCATCGGGAGTATCCTCGGCAGGCTCGAACCACAAACCCTTGAAGGTCTCAAGGAAGAGAGAGTCCGACTTATATGCTTCTACATTGTTGTTTGCCAAGCCGTTCTCGTCGAGCTTGTCCATACATAGCAGACGATCGATAAAGCTCTTGGTCTGGGGTGTTTCCTTAAGACGAAGCTTGATATCGTTGGTATAGATACCATTCTCCTGGTCGGGGAAGGTGAAGGTGAAGATGGGTTGTGCATCGGCCTTCAGGTGACCTGCCTCGCGGGGGTCGTATGACGAGTAAATCAAAGTGTCGGTAGCATCGGCCTCAATCAAAGCCTTGTCCAACCAATATACGTTGAACTTGATAGGCTTGGTGGTATCACCTGCGAAGGTGTCCACACGGAAGAGGAACATCATCGAGTCGTAGATGGGGCGATAGCCAAAACCGATTGAGTCATCGGGCACTACCATATGCGTAAACTGGCTCACGAAGCCCATCTTACGCACGCCAAAACGCTCGTTGTGCTGCAACCCGATGTTGAAGTGTGTGACGTCGGTAGATTTCACCGAGTCGGTCTTGAAAAGACGTGTCTCGAAGATACGACACGGAGTCTCCTCCATCGAGGCCTCGCGGACCATACCACCCTTGTAGGAGCGGGTACGCATAATCATCTGCTGGTTTGAGGGTGCATACTCATCGCCGAGCGTATAGTCGGCCGTAGTAGTACAACCCGTAAAAGTCATCAGCATAACGATGACAATGGCTGCCACCGAGGCAAGCAGGCTATTGAGTTTATTGTAGCTCTTCATAGAAACGGTTATAATTATCGAACATCTCGGCCTCATCGCACTCCTTGTACTCGAGCATAGGCTTGCCACTCTGGCGTGCATACTCAACAAGTGAAGAATCGGCATCTGCCGAGGCTACAACAACACCATCGGCATAATCAATAACGAAACGATAGAGGTTTTCGTATGAGGGGGTTGATAATTCCTTGAGTTTTTCATCTTTTACGCCCTCGTTGGCCACCTTATTGGCAAAAGCCGAGTCGAAGGGCTTCTCAAAATGGTCGTTGCAGAGTGATACTACAACCTTCACATCGCGGAACAAGGGGTCGTCGTTGAATACCTGCTTGAGGTAGATAGGCGTAATGGCCGACATCCAACCCATACAGTGTACAATTGAAGGCGACCAGTTGAGCTTCTTTACTGTCTCCAACACGCCGCGAGCGAAGAAGATAGCACGCTCGTCGTTATCCTCGAACTCGTTGCCCTCGCCGTCGGTCAATACAGCCTTGCGAGAGAAGAAGTCGTCGTTGTCGATAAAGTAGATCTGAATACGGGCCGACGGAATCGAAGCCACCTTGATGATGAGCTGGTGGTCGTTGTCGTCGATGATGAGGTTCATACCCGAGAGGCGGATCACTTCGTGCAATTGGTTACGTCGCTCGTTGATGCATCCGTAGCGGGGCATAAACGTGCGAATCTCGTTGCCACGCTCCTGCATAGCCTGCACCAGACGACGGCTCAGCGTTGAGAGCTCGGTCTCGGGCAGGTAAGGCATTATCTCCTGACAAACGTATAGTATTTTGCGTGATGCCATTTTATTTCTAATTTACAATATGCAAAGATAATAAAAATTTTTCAATAATGCGGTGCTTACTTATATTATAAGATAAGCATTGCATCACCATAGGTTCCAAAGCGGTAACCCTCCTGCTTGGCAACCTCGTAGGCCTTCATCACACGCTCGTAGCCGCCGAATGCCGCCACCATCATCAGCTGTGTTGAGCCCGGCAGGTGAAAGTTCGACACCATAGCGTTGGCTACGGTAAAGTCGTAGGGGCTGAAGATGAACTTGTTGGTCCAACCCTCCTGAGCCTTAATCATACCTCCTGTCGACACCACAGTCTCGATGGTACGCATTACGGTTGTGCCGATAGCCACAATCTTGCGGCCCTCGCGCTTGGTCTGGTTAACCTTCTCGGCAGCAGCCTCGGTAACCACAAACTGCTCAGAGTCCATCTTGTGCTTCGAGAGATCCTCTACGTCCACCGTGCGGAAGTTACCCAAGCCTGCGTGCAGGGTGATGAAGGCTGAGTCGATGCCCTTGATCTCCATACGTTTGAGCAAGTGCTTCGAGAAGTGAAGGCCTGCTGTTGGTGCAGCCACAGCACCCTCGTGCTTAGCGAAGATTGTCTGGTAACGCTCTTCGTCCTCTGGCTCGACAGTCTCTCTCACCCAACGTGGCAGCGGAGTCTCTCCCAAGCGGTAGAGGGCAGCCTTGAACTCTTCGTAAGAGCCGTCGAAAAGGAATCGCAATGTACGGCCGCGTGA
>JAZQSN010000004.1:0-5797 GCA_045630065.1 Alistipes sp. | reverse complement strand
GAGGGTATGAATGTGCGTATCGTGTCGCTTCCTCCCGAGCACGATCCCGACTCATTCGCCCGCGCGCATACGGCAGACCAAGTACGCGAATATATCCACGACAGGGAGGAGGATTTCCTCTCGTTCAAGGCCAAGATGCTGATGCGTGAGGCTGGCAAGGATCCTATCAAGCGCTCGGAGGTCATTGGTGATATGGTGCGCTCGATTGTGCAGATTCCCGACCCGATACAGCGCTCAGTGTATATCAAGGAGTGTGCCCGCACGATGGATATAGACGAGAATGTGCTCATCGCCGAGGTCGCTCGCAAGCGTGCCGTGCATACGGGCGATAGGGAGACCGAGGAGTTTGTTCGCAACCAGCAGGCGCAGATGCGTCGTGAGGAGCGTGCCTTAGTTCAGGAGGTAAACCTTGCACGCACGGCTACGGCGGGTAGCAGTGTCGAGGCGTTGGAGTATGAGTTGATAAAATATCTGCTCAAGTCGGGACACAATAACTACGAGGTGATTGAATCACGCAAGGCGGTGCAGATAAATGTGGCAAACGAGATATTGACAAGCATCGAAGAGGATAATATTACATTCCTCGACCCTGTGCTGAACAAAATGCTCACTACCTACCACGAGCAGTGGCGAGAGTTGGGTATAGGTGTGGAGGTGCCCGTGCAGTACTTTGTCAATCATCCCGATCCCGAGGTGTGCAATATGGCGGTTGATATATTAACGTCGGACGATAACTACGTGGCCAGCGTGATATGGAAGCAGAAGGATGTCCATATCGAGAGTGAGGAGGAGATGTTGGCCGTGGGAGTTCCCAAAGCCATTATGTTGTACCGCTCGAAGATAGTTGAGCGTATGATTGATGCCGAACGTGAGCGTTTGGCCAGTGGACTGCTTTCTGATGAAGAGGAGAGTGAATGTACGATGCGTATCTCGCAACTCAACAAGGTGAAGAATGCACTTTCGAAGAGTAGCGATCGATTGATATTATAATTTGTAAATAAACACATCTTAAAAAAGGCAGAACCGGAGGCGTACACGCATTGTAGCGCATACCGTGTGCAAACAGAAAATAAACAGAAAGATGTGTAAAACATAAAGATAAAAGAATTAGTTACCTTTATCCGGTTCTACCCATCGGGCAAAAAGGCAAAAATAGTGCCACGAAAGAGCCTGCTGAGGGATAAAGATTAGTGATGATTTCTTGACAGAAAAGATATGGCCGATTATAGAAACATAAATATCCGCAACAAGCGTGCTACCTTCGATTATGAGATTTTGGAGGAGTACATTGCGGGCATTGTATTGGTTGGAACTGAGATTAAGTCGATACGCCTGGGTAAGGCTTCGCTTACGGATTGCTATTGCTACTTCGAGAGTGGTGAGTTGTGGATTCGTGGTATGAACGTGGCCGAGTATGGCTGGGGTACGTGTAATAACCACGCTCCCAAGCGCGACCGCAAACTCCTGCTCAACCGCAAGGAGCTTAACAAACTGCAGCGTGCGTTGCAGGATCGAGGCCTGACGGTTGTGGGCCTTAGACTCTTTTTGAGCGAGAAGGGTTACGCCAAGGTTGTAATCGGTTTGGCACGTGGTCGCAAGGCCTACGACAAGCGTGAGTATCTGAAGGAAAACGATGCCAAGCGCGAGATGGATAAGGCAATGAAGAGATATAAGTAGCCGTATGAATAGCAAGATTAAAGCCGTATTTTTCGATATCGATGGCACTTTGGTAAGCTTCGCCACACACGCTGTGCCCGCCTCGGCACGTGAGGCTATCGGCCGTCTGCGTGAGCGAGGGGTGAAGGTCTTTATCGCCACAGGACGTCTGCTGTGTCACACCGATGCGGTGGGCGATTTGGAGGTCGATGGCTACATTACGGTAAATGGAGGTTGCTGCCTTACCTCGTCAGGTGAGATTATCTACGAGCGTTCGTTCCCGCGTAATGTACTCTATAAGGTCTTTGATCTGAAGTCGCGCTACGATTTTCAGTTAGCCGTTATGACGCAGAAGAATATGTATATCGACCGTATCACGTCGCGTGTGAAGACCATTGCCGATATGATTAACATATATCCCGAGGTGGCCGATTTGAATCATATCATCGACACGCAGCCGGTGTTGCAGATGTGTCCTTACATCAGCCCAGAAGTGGAATCTGAGATTATGGCGCAGTTACCCGAGTGCGTGCAGAGCAGGTGGATAGATTTGTTTATGGATATAAACCTCAAGGGTATCGATAAGTCGGTAGGCGCACGCAAGGTGATGGAGTATTACGGCCTTACGATGCAGGAGGCTATGGCCTTTGGTGATGGCGGAAACGATCTGCCACTGGTCAGAGATGTGGCCGTGGGTGTTGCAATGGGTAATGCCTGCGATGAGTTGAAGGCTGAGGCCGATTATATAACTTCGTCGGTGGATGAGGATGGCGTGAGCCGTGCATTGGAGTATTTTGATTTGATATAGTAGGGTATGTCGCTTATTTTATGTATTGAGACAGGTACCGACATCTGTTCGGTAGGTATAGCACGCGATGGCGAGTTGGTGTCGTTGCGTGAGAGTGCTGAGGGGCGTGACCACGCCAAATATGTAGGTGTATTTGTTGATGAGTTGTTGCGCGAGACAGACATCTCGCCCGATGAGCTTGACGCCGTAGCTGTGGGTATGGGCCCTGGCTCATATACAGGTCTTAGGATCGGAGTTTCGTTTGCCAAGGGTTTGTGCTACGGACAGCAGATTCCGTTGATTGCCGTAGGCTCGTTGGAGGCTCTGGCCGAGGTGGCTATCGAGGATAACGAGGCCGGTATTCTCGACGTTGAGAATTGGAACGATGCGGTACTTTGCCCGATGGTCGATGCTCGCCGTATGGAGGTATATACCCAGCTCTTTGATGCCGCTGGCAATGCTCTTGGAGAGGTGTCGGCCGAGGTGGTTGATGAGAATACGTTTGCTGACATACGTCGCGATAAGCAGTTGGTTATCTTCGGTAATGGCGCACGCAAGTGTTGCGAGGTGATGGGTAATGCTACCTATGTCGATGTTGCTCCCTCGGCACGTGGTCTGGCGCGTAAGGCCGAGCAGAAACTCAGCGCAGGTCAGGTAGAGGATATTGCCTATTTTGAGCCCTTCTACCTGAAGGATTTTGTAGTTATTCCGTCAAAGAAAAAACTTCTGTAATGAGATATTGTAACGATAGTGTCCGCCGTCAGGATCGTCTGCTAGAAGAGGCACGTGCCGTGGAGATTCTCCGCGAGGGCGAGTATGGCTTCTTGTCAATGGCTACCGACGAAGGTGGCTATGGTGTGCCCATCAATTATGCTGTGTGTGGCAACATTATTTATTTTCATTGTGCCCCCGAAGGACGCAAGATGCGAGCTATGGTGGCTAACCCACGAGTGTCGTTCTGTGTTGTAGGACACAAGCGCATCGTGGCAGAGGAGTTTACCACCGAGTATGAGTCGGTCATTGCATCAGGTGTGGCGCGTGTGGTTGAGAGTGACGAGGAGTGCCGCCAAGCCTTACGTCTAATCGTAGAAAAGTATTCGCCCGAACACCTTGAGCAGGGGCTGCAGGCTATCGAGCGTTCGGTACATAGAACGGCCGTGGTGGCTATCGAGGTAGAGAGACTTACGGGTAAGACTAAGATGATGCGTTAGCACTACTTGGCGCGGTTACCCATACTCCAAACGCCTACTACATTCAAATTCCTATCCAACATTACCATATCGGCATCCTTGCCCACTTCGAGCGATCCCTTACGGTCGTAGATACCCATTATGCGGGCGGGAGTCTCTGATGCCATACGAATTGCATCGCAGAGTGGAATCTCTGCTTTACCCACCATTGTGCGTACAAGGTGGTCCATTGTGGCTATGCTGCCCGCCAGAGCCGAACGATCGGCAAGTTTGCAGACACCATCTTCTATTATAATGCGTGAATTATCGACCTTCAGATCCTCTGCCGCTGCGTAGTGCATAGCATCTGTTACAAGGGCGGTACGCTCTACACCTTTAATCTTGTAGACAAGTTGCAGAATAGCCGCAGGAACGTGTATGCCATCGGCTACAAGTTCTACACTCATATCATCAATGAGGTATATGCCCTCGATTGTGCCTTCGTGCTTAAATTCTCGTTTCTTGTGTACACCCGTCATCGCATTGTAAAAGTGTGTTGCGTGGGTGTAGCCCGCCTTGTGTGCCTCTTTAAGGGTGTTATAGTCGGCTGTAGTGTGGGCAACCGATACCACCAAGCCGCGTGAGGATGTGAAACGACCAAATTCCAATGCTCCATCAACCTCGGGAGCTGCGTCCCAGCGCTTAATGCAAGAGGTATTTTCGAGCATATGACGGTAGGTATCCTTTTCGGGAAGACATATATATTGAGGCTCCTGTCCACCAGCCATCGTGGGGTTGAGGTAAGGGCCTTCGAGGTGCAGTCCCATTATGGTGCTGTGTGGCTCGTTCATCAGGCGCTCGGTCGTGAGTATGGCACGCTGAAAGATTTCGAATGGAGCAACGGCTAAAGTGGGGTAGATGGCAGTGGTGCCGTGCTGAAGGTGAGTCTGTGCAATTGCACGAAAAGCCTCATCGCTACCCTCCAGAAAGTCGCGACCGCCACCGCCGTGAACGTGCATATCAATAAAGCCCGGCACGATGAATGCCCCCTTGGCATCGATTACATTTGCCGAGGAGTCGTGATTAATGCTCTCCTGAATCGAGGTAATGCGACCATCGTCGAAAGAGATGGCTCCGAGGGGTATCCAACCGTCGGGAGTGAGTATTTGGGCGTTCTTAATGATTGTTAGCATCTTAGCAGTTTTGGCGTGAAATAGTATGTAAAATTATAAATTTTTTTCTTAAAAATATTTGCACGGATAAAAAAAAACGTCTATATTTGCACTCGCTTTAAGACACGAAGCATATACGAAGATGGTGCCATAGCTCAGTTGGTAGAGCAAAGGACTGAAAATCCTTGTGTCCCCGGTTCGATTCCTGGTGGCACCACTTGAAGAAAACGACAAATTAGTCAAAACGCTGTATTTCAACAAAATACGGCGTTTTTCTTTTTGTGCTTTATGCCCATTTAGGGTGTTTCGGAGCAACTGAAAGTGTGCAAATCGAGTACAATTTTGAATCTCGAAAAAATGTACTCGAATTAGACCGTAATTAACCTATTCTCACCATTTTACACTACTCTTTATCTGGTTGCGAATTGCACCATTTTTTAAACAGATAAAGATATGATAAAGAGTACATTTTCAATTTTGTTCATTGTCCGAAAGTCTCGTTTGGGCAAGAGTGGCGAAGCTGCTATCACTATGCGTATTACTGTAAACGGCAGATTTACAGAGATGAATACTTTGCGCAAAGTCCCATTGTCACTCTGGGATCAGAAGAAAGAACGAGCCATTGGCAAGGGCCCTATCCCGATTGAGATTAACCGCCATCTCGAATCGCTGCGAACACGAGCATACGAGATACACAAAGAGTTGGTCGAGCGTGATGGCTATGCTGACCCACTAACAATCAAGGAGTATTTGCAGGGCAAGCACATCAGCCAAAAGATGTTTTATGCCACTTTCGAGGAGCATAACGAGCGAATGGCACAATTGGTTGGCATCGAGTTCGATGCGGTTACATTGAGCCGTTATCGCCTTTGTCTGCGTTATTTCAAGGAGATGATGTCTCGCAAGACCAAAGTAGCGGACTTCCCTATCAAGAACCTCAACGGTGAGATGATTCGTGATTTTGAGGCATTTTTGAAGATTGAGAAGCGTGTGTCACAAAACACGATGATTCG
>JAZQSN010000003.1:0-5018 GCA_045630065.1 Alistipes sp. | reverse complement strand
CTGAATGCTATTGTTCATCCCGCTGTAAGGACCGATTTCCGCACTTGGGCCGAACAGCAGCGAGGCGCCTATGTAATCTTGGAGAGTGCCATTCTCTTCGAGGCGGGCTTCGATACAGAGGTCGATACTACGTTGGCTGTTATGGCTCCGCTCGAGGAACGTGTGCGTCGCACTATGGCACGCGATGGCATTGACCGCCAGAGTGTGATGGAGCGTATTGCACACCAGATGAGCGACGATGAGTTGCACTCGCGAGCCAAGCGTACGTTGGTGAATCTGATTGCCGACTATGTTGAGAGCGACGTCGAGCAACTGCATAAGATGTTCTGTTATGAGGCTCAACGATAAAGAGTTGGACTTGTCGGTGCCGCAGGTGATGGCCATTGTTAATATCACGCCTGACTCCTTCTTCGAGAAGAGTCGCGTGGTGGACGATGAGGCTATCGAGGCTCGCATTCGACAAGTGGTGGCTGAGGGTGCTTCGATAATCGATATAGGTGGCTACTCGTCACGTTCGGGTGCTTGCGATGTTGAGGCCGAAGAGGAGTGGAAACGAGTGCGTCGTGCCCTTGCCGTGGTGCGTCGCGTGGCAGAAGATATGCCTGTATCGGTAGATACGTTTCGTGCGTCAGTGGCCGAGCGTGCTATTGGGGAGTTTGGTGCGGTGATTATTAACGATATTTCGGCAGGCGAGACCGACGCCGCTATGTGGGATGTAGTGGCACGATATGGAGTGCCCTATGTGGCAATGCATATGCGAGGAACACCACAATCGATGGCCTCAATGGCTGATTATTCCGACGGGGTGGTTCAGGAGGTTGTGCGTTATTTCGAGCAGCGTACCATGCTATTACGTGAGCGAGGAATTGAGCATATTATTCTCGATCCGGGCTTTGGTTTTGCCAAGAGTGTAGAGCAGAATTATGAGTTGCTGGCAGGGCTCAATCGCATTTGCGAGATGGACTATCCCGTGCTTGCGGGAGTGTCGCGCAAGTCGATGATATATAAGGTACTGGACACAACACCTGCCCAGGCTTTGAATGGTACTACGGCACTGCATTGGGAGGCTCTTAGGCAGGGTGCAACCATTCTGCGTGCGCACGATGTGTGTGAAGCTGTAGAGGTGGTTAAGCTCTATAATACTTATAAAAAAAGGTTGCCAAAATAGTGGCAACCTTTTTCGTTTGTCGTTGGGTGTAAAATCTTACTTACCCCACAGATTTCTTGGATATATATCCTCCTCAATTAACTGCTCAATCTTAGCCATAAGTTGAGGTTTGTCGGCCTGATATGTTACACCAAACCAGTTGGCTGTGGTAGAGAGTACGCGCAGCTTGGCAGTAGTGCTGATAAGCTCGTTTACCATCAGAGGAATGAAGAACTCGGCCTTGAGGTTGGTTTGTGTGGCCAGGTCTGCCAAGAAGGTCTTGAAGTATGCTTCCGAGTAGTCGAAGTAGTCGGGTGTGAAACCGAACAAGTTCATTGACACGGGAGTGTTTTCCTCCAGAGCCTCATCCTCGCCCAAGTCGTGGAATACGATTGTACCCTCAGCATTGCGCTCGATCTTGGTGCGCTCTACGATCGACTGCAAGAAGTTGTTCTCATCGATTGTACATACGCCGCGCGACACGGTACCATTCTCCGACAAGGTCTTATTCACAGCGTAGCCAACCATACAGTAGTGGTCCTTCTGGCCATCAAGCGATGAGAGGTATTCGCCAATTACACGGTAAGCGTCGGCTCCATAGAAGTCGTCGGCATTGATTACCGCAAAGGGCTCATTGATAGCATCCTTAGCCATAAGCAGGGCGTGGTTTGTACCCCACGGCTTCTCACGACCTTCGGGAACGCTAAAACCCTCGGGCAGGTAGTCCAACTCCTGATATACATACTCCACCTCAATCTTGCCACCGAAACGCTCGGCATTGAAAATAGAGGTAAAGGCATCGGCGAAAGAGTGACGGATAACGAATACTACCTTGCCAAAGCCGGCACGGATAGCATCATAGATCGAATAGTCGATAATAGCCTCATTGTTGGGACCAACGCCATCCATCTGCTTCAAAGCACCGTAGCGTGAGCCCATACCAGCGGCCAAAACAAGTAATGTAGGTTTAACCATAGTTTTCTCGATAGTTAGTTTTATGTAATTGTGCAAATTTAAGAAAAAAAAGTATATGCGCACTCGGTGGTGATAAAATAATAGTTCCTTATGGTGCGTTTTGTCGTTGAAAACGATTATTATAGCCTCCGATGCAAAAAAAGCGAGCGAGGTCGAGAAGATTAATCATATTTTGAGTATCTTTGTTCGGTTATAGCAAACAAAAATGAAAGCAAAAAAGTTCAATCTGAAAAATATGTTTCGCAAGATGCGATTCTCGATGAGCGATCCCATCCTACACCAGGAGGAGTGGAGCGTGCATATCACTCCGGCGGGTCTGCTAGCGAGTGTTACAGCTTTTTGCTTGATTCTATTTTTGCTGGTATTGGTGTTGGTTTCTTACACCCCCATACTCGATATCTTTCCAGGCTATCGTACTGCAGCCGAGAAGACTCACGATGATTTGGTGCAGAACGTAATGCGTATCGACTCACTCGAGCGTCGCATGAACGATATGCTCACCTATAACGAGAATATCGCTATGATTCTCGAGGGCCGCACTCCCGTGGTGCGTACTCCGCTCAGCGATGGCGATACCGTTACGCTCGATAAGACTCTTATTCCACCTTCGCAGCTCGACTCACTGCTGCGTGCACAGATGGAGGGCGACGGCGACTACTCGCTGGCGCGAACACTTCAGCGTCGTGCGCAGGATGGCAACACATTTATCTTTGTGGCTCCTGCCGAGGGTATCATCACACGTCACTTCTCGCGTGATGACAACTATCTGGGCGTTGGTATTCAGTCGGCTCCCAATGCTCCCGTGACAAGTATCGACGATGGTACGGTTGTCAGCGTGTCGGAGGGTGAACGTGGCTCGGTGGTTACCGTGCAGCACTTCAACGGCTTCGTGTCGGTGTATCGCAACTTGGCGCAGGTGCTTGTGGTAAATGGCCAGAGTATCAAGAGCCGTCAGGTGTTGGGCTACAATGCCATGCCGTCGGTGGGCGACCGTAGCAATCCTCTTGTAGAGGTAGAGTTGTGGAACGAGGGACGTGCTGTCGACCCCGAAGTCTATATCGTATTCTAAAGAGTTATTCCCTATGAAACAATCTTTATCAATTCTCGGTTCGACGGGCTCTATCGGAGTGCAGACTCTCGATATTGTTGCCGAGAATCCAAATTTGTTCGAGGTAAACTCACTTGTGGCTGGCAGTAATTGGGAACTTCTGGCACGTCAGGCCATCGATTTCGATGTCGATTGTGTGGTTATTGCCGACGAGTCGAAGTATGAACTTCTTCGCGATGCGCTGGCTGCATACCCCATAAAAGTATATACAGGAAGCGAAGCAATATGCGACGTAGTGCGCTCGTCTCAAGTCGATGTAGTGGTAAATGCACTTGTCGGCTATGCAGGTCTGCATCCAACGGTAGCGGCTATCGAGGCAGGTAAGAAGATTGCTCTGGCGAATAAGGAGACGCTGGTTGTGGCGGGCGACGTAGTTATGCGTATGGCTGCCGAGCGAGGTGTGCCCATCCTGCCTATCGATTCTGAGCACTCGGCTATCTTCCAGTGCCTGGTGGGCGAGCGTTCACCCCTGCGCCGATTGATAGTCACTTGCAGTGGCGGTGCCCTGCGTGACGTGCCTGCGTCGGAACTTAAGAGTGTCACTCCCGAGCGTGCCCTCAAGCATCCGCAGTGGTCGATGGGTGCAAAGATTACCATCGATTCGGCTACGCTCGTTAACAAGGGCTTTGAGGTCATCGAGGCTCATTGGTTGTTTGGCGTTGCAGCCGAGCAGATTTCGGTGCTTATTCACCCGCAGTCAATCGTTCATTCGATGGTCGAGTTCGAGGATGGCGCCATCAAGGCACAACTCGGCACCCCCGATATGCATATGCCCATCAGCTATGCATTGATGTTCCCGCACCGTGCCTCTCGCCCTCAGGAGCGCTTCGACTTCCTGCAAAATCCTACACTCACATTTGCCGAGCCCGATAGGGAGAAGTATCCTGCACTCGATATAGCCTACGATTGTATGCGTCGAGGTGGCACCGCGGCCTGTGTGATGAATGGTGCAAACGAGGTTGCCGTGGCGGCCTTCTTGCAGCGCCAGTGTGCTTTTACCGATATCACCGCCTCGATTGAGTACGCCCTTGAGCGTGCGACATTTGTGGCACAGCCAACGATTGACGACTACGTGGCGTCGAACGACGAGGCACGAGCACTGGCCACAGAGTATATTAAGATGAGAAAATAAAACAGTTATATAAATGGATATTGTAATCAAAGTTGTTCAGTTTTTTATGAGCTTGTCGCTCCTTGTAGCGATTCACGAGTTTGGTCATTTTATTGTAGCGCGTCTGTTTAAGATTCGCGTCGAGAAGTTCTATATATTCTTCGACCCTTGGTTTTCGCTCTTTAAGTGGAAGCGTGGGGAGACCGAATATGGAGTAGGTTGGTTGCCACTTGGTGGCTATGTCAAGATTGCGGGAATGATCGACGAGAGCATGGATTTGGAGCAGATGAAAGCTCCTGTTCAGCCTTGGGAGTTTCGTGCAAAACCAGCATGGCAGCGCTTTTTGGTTATGATTGCAGGAGTGGTGATGAATGTGCTTATGGCGCTTATCATCTACACAGGTATTCGCTATACTCATGGTGAGAGCTATCTTGCTAACGACGATATTAAATGGGGCTATGAGTTCAACGAGGCTGGTAAGAAGCTGGGCTTTGCCGATGGCGATAAGATTGTTGCAATCGATGGTGAAAAGATTGTCGATGTTGCAGAGATTCGTAGCAAACTCTTGCTTACTGAGGAGGGTCGTATAGTAGAGATTATTCGCGATGGCCAGAGTCAAAACCTTGAAATCTCATTCGAGGCTCTGCTCGATATGCGTCGTAATCGTGGATTTGAGG
>JAZQSN010000002.1:0-19565 GCA_045630065.1 Alistipes sp. | reverse complement strand
TCGGTTTTCTTGCCCACCTCCGAAAATATCGAGGCACGGGTGTATGCCGAGATGTCGTGCGTAACGGTGAATGTGCCATACGCACCCGAGCCCTTGGCGTGCATACGACGCTCGGGAATCACCTCGCGGTCAAAGTGGGCCAACTTCTCCATCAGCCACGGATCTTGCAGCGTCACAGGGCCACGAACGCCTGCGGTCTGCGTGTTCTGGTTGTCGGCAATGGAGCGACCATTCTCCGCCGTCAAATGTTTTTTATCGTTCTGCTTCATATAGGAAATATTTGTAACTCATACCTATATTCCGAAAATTGTGCCAATAATTATTAACTTTGCAGAAGATACGCTGATAATATGGAGATAACCGAAAGATTACATACTACCTCTCGTGAGCAGTGGCGAGAGTGGCTCATTGAAAACCATTTCACAAAGCGAGAGATATGGATTTCGACAACCAAGAGTCCCGACGGGCTGCAATACCTCGATGCCGTGGAGGAGGCGCTGTGTTTCGGCTGGATTGATTCGACCATTAAAGCGGGCGAGGGTGTAATGTGGCGCCGATTCTCTCCTCGACGCAAGCGTAGTCCGTGGACCGAACTAAACAAGGAACGATGCCGACGACTCGAACGATTGGGCCTTATGACTGATGCGGGACGTGCGGTGTTGCCCGATATGGATTTTCAGATTGATGATGATGTTCTTGCGGCACTGCAAAGCGATGATGCGGTATGGCAGAATTTCCAAACTTTGCCTGCGCTTTATGTGCGAGTTCGCATCGACAACATCCAAAATATCCGCAAGCGAGATCCTGAGGCCTATCAACGCCGCCTTCAAAAATTCATTGATAACACTCGCAACGGCGTTATGTACGGCGAGTGGAATGATGATGGGCGACTGCTTGCTAATATATAGTGAGCATATTAACTTTTGAAAACAAAGTGGATGCGAGCGGAGGGAAAAGTTAAGATATTTGTTATTTAATGTTTTATATCAGCTTTTAGGTAATACAGCATATCTGCAATCAATCTATAGTGAGCAACATTATTACAACTCTTCAAGACATTAACTATTTCAATATTTGTAAAGAATGAAAAGTAAGAAATAAATGAATGTGTATTATCCCAATTAGTATGTTTGAGGGTTCTCAACCAAATTCTCACTATTGAATCTCGGAACACCTGTAAAGAGGGTTGGTCCAGACAAGATATATCAATTAATATATCAGAGGAAGTACCAAAAAGTGGGAAAATAATATCCTGGCGTTTACCTGAATAATCTTTTTGGCCTTTTCAAAACTGCACTAATTATATGGACGAATTTAATGAATTATTCGGAAAATGCCAAAAATGTTGAGGTTAAATGGTTTAACTGAATTTGGGAAGGCCTATCGGATAAGATTTGGAATGTTGAGGATGATGGTACCACTTGTGATATATTAATTTTTTGAAGAGAGTTTTGGTCCAAATTCATTCATATATAGAAGGAATAAAAGAATTAGAAAAAAGAGCATTGCGCTGACTGGACACGAACCATATGACTACAGCGGGACAGATGGTCTAATGCACATCTCCTGGGAGTTTTGCCAGTTGTACCGATGGTCGGATTTGCAGGAGAAGTGGATTATGGAGATATTGGTTATTTTCAACGACAAATATGCGATCAACAGTCCCGAAATGAGGCTCAACAATGTAATACGCGCATTCTTTCATATCAATGTATTTGGACGCACCGAAAATATGTTTGGATACCGCGTAATCGATTATTTATATAAATACATCAAGGATTCATTCACCTGCATCTGCACCCCTTCCGTAGAGAGAACTCAGAAGGAGCTGGTCCTATTTAAGTATTATTGTCAATATCTTTTCACATGCATGCATCTACATTATTCGGAACAATCTCACAAATTGACAATGCGATTGCTCAAAGACATTGTGGCAAGTGCAGGTATAAAGGGGCATATTACCAAAGATGATATGATGCAAATCTTATTAGAGCAATCGGCTCAATATCAAAACATACACATAGAGCAAATAACAACATCGTTGTACAATTTTTATTACGACACAACCCCTGCCGAAAAGATGAGAATTCCTCTTGCAGTGGCACAAGAGATTATTTCGAACCAACGCCAAGAAAACACCAACGGGCTAATCTCTCGGCACGCTTTATTTCCCCCTATAGAACAGTAATCTGAGAGTCTTTAGGCGCGCCATAACCTCGAATTATACACAACCCATTCGCCACATTTTTTAGGCTAATTGAGGGATTATTCGTGAAATAATGATAAATTTGTAGTAAAATGCTGTGCTTATGAGCTCTATCCCTAATTTTGATATTGCAGAATTGTTTTCCAACCCGCAGTACCTGGTCTACTTCCGCTGGCTGGAGGAGAAGATAGAAAATAGTCTGTCCGACCAGGAAATCATTACTGATTTCAAACTTTACGAGCCAAACTGGACCGACGATGACATCCACTTTGTCGAGTGGGTGTTATACTATTTCGACCTGACCGGCCGTAGAGATACCATCACCGAGACAGACTCGGATTGCGATTCAGACTTTGACAGGCAGGATAAATCATCCCACGACGAGGAGGATGATTTTAAAGACTTCGACACTTTGCTCGACGAATTTATAGCTTCCACCCTCTCAGAGGATGGCGACACCCAAGCCAATAAATCGTCGACGCAAGCAGACGAACAGTGCGATGACGACGAGATAAAGAACATCTTTTATTGCACTGGCATACAACTTTCTACCAGCGAAAAACCCTCTTGCAGCGATAGGGATTTCGGCGAGAGTTATCAGTCGATATACCCGCTATTCAAGAGAGATCGTTACATCCATCTGAAGATTCTATACTCTCTTTTTGGCGAAAATGGCAAGGGCGTAGAGGTTGCAATTCAAAGTCCACGATGCCACACCATTCTGCGTAAGGAGATTTTGCTATCGCAGCTCAAGAAGGGCAAAGAATGCGTAACGGTGTCGTTCGATGCCGAGGACTTGATTACCAAGCGCTTACCCATTCGCGAGAAGATACATATCAGCATTTGCAAACTTGGCACTCACGAGGAGATATACAGCACCGAGAAGGAGATTTTGTGCGCCAACTCCATATTCGACATAATTCGTATCGAACGTATGGCGTTCTTCCCCGGACTCAATGGAGTAAACCCTGCTAACTGCAACACATCAACGGGATATATCTGTTTTAAGAACGAGAAATCGCTACAAGTAAATGCCCACTGCTATCTATCCTCCACGATAGGAGACTATATATCGGATTACAATATCTCGTATTCACTTTACAACCAGACTGGAAAACTCATCGACAAACAGTCGATTTGCGCAGAGATGGACAACAACAAAACATTCTCTACCGTATGCGGCTTTGCCTCTTGCGACAAATACGAACTGAGCGATGGCAAATACAAGGTCGAGCTGGCTGCCTTCGACCAATCCATTATGGTAGCAACATTCACCATCGGAACATACTCTCTGGAGGGCGAGGCCGATGTTGCGCAGGTGGTGTCGATGCTCCGTTCGAACGCTATGAACGACTTCTCAAGCGACAAGGCTTTGGACAAACTGGAGCAGATGATTGGCCTCAAGAGCGTAAAGGAGAAGATATACTCCTTAGGCCGCCTATCAGTTTTGGCACAGCGCCGCAAAGAGATGGGGCTCCCCGTCAAAGGCACATCGCTACACGCCCGTTTTGTGGGTAATCCGGGAACTGGAAAGACCACCATTGCCGAGATTATAGGTCAGGTTTACAAGGACTTGGGCCTGCTGAGTCGTGGCCACGTGGTAAGAGTCGAGCGCCGCAACCTTGTAGGCCGATACTACGATAGCGAACTGCGCGCCACCGAGCAGGCCATAGAAAGCGCTCAGGGTGGAGTGCTGTTTATCGATGAAGCCTACTCGCTGTATGTTCCCGATGATCCGCGCGACCCGGGCAAGCATGTACTTGATGCCCTGCTCACGGCTCTATCTGACGAGAAGCGTCGCGACTGGATGCTTGTGCTGGCAGGCTACCCCGAGGAGATTGAGCAGATGCTGAATGCCAACCCCGGTATCAAATCGCGTGTAAACGAAACATTCTTCTTTGACGATTACGATATCGAGGAGTTGATGCAGATTGCCGACCTCTACTGCAAGCGCAACAAGTATCGTATGTCGGCCGAGGTTCGCAAACACCTCTACTCGGTTGTTGCACGCGACTATGGTGCCCGCGACAGACTTTTTGGTAACGCTCGCTATATCAACAACTTGATGGAGCAGACCATAGCAGTCAATATGGCCCACCGAGTGAGCCGCATCGAGAATCCCACGAAGACTCAGTTGCAGGCCATCGAGGTAGAGGATATTCCGAGTATGCGCGAGGATGAGCCCAAGTCAAAGGGAATGGCGGGGCTGAATCAGATGGTGGGACTATCGACCCTAAAACGCAATTTGGCACAACATCTTAATATGGTGAAACTGGCCAACATGCGTATGAAGCGAGGCCTGCATACACAGATGCCGCCCCTGCATATGGTTTTCACCGGTAATCCTGGCACAGGAAAGACTACCGTGGCCGACTTCCTCGGTGAGATTTACGCATCGATGGGGCTACTAACGAAGGGAGATGTGATTCGTGTCGAGAAGAGCGACCTTGTGGGCTCGCACGTAGGCGAGACCGAGCGAAAGATGAAATCCATCCTCAACCGCGCAAAAGGCAATATCCTATTCATCGACGAAGCCTACCAGCTCTGCGCCAAGGATGGCCAGAATGACTATGGCGAAAATGTGATAGATTCGCTGCTCACTACCCTATCCAACGACCAGGTCGATATGATTGTTATCCTCGCAGGCTACCCCCAAGATATGGAGCGCCTGCTGGATATGAACGAAGGTTTGCGTTCACGCTTCCCATACACATTCCACTTCGAGGATTACTCGGTCGACGAGTTACATAAAATCGCCCTACAACGGGCCAAGACCGACAACTATTATTTCACGAAGAGGGCCGAAGAGTTATTGAAACTACTCATTAAACGAGAGGTACTGCGCAAACGCTCATCGTTCGGCAACGCACGTTTTGTAACACGCTTGCTCTCGGCCGAAATTCTGCCGCGTATGGCTACCCGCCTAACGAATGAGGTGGCTGAGCCAACTAAACGCCAACTGAAGACAATCGTAGCCGAGGATATACCCATAAGCAAGGAGGAGGTAGCACGTATCGAGAAGGGTGGTTTTGACGATGATGCAATCGATGCTGCTCTCAAAAAGCTCGATGCCTTGGTGGGTCAGCACAATGTCAAGCGAGCGATACACAATTTTGTGGATATAGCCCGCTACCTGAACTCTACGGGCGAAAAGTTCGTGGGCAAGGGTCCGTTGAAATGGAACTTTGTCGGCAATACCGGCACCGGTAAAAGCACCGTTGCCGAGATACTTGCTGAGATACTCAAAGCGATGGATCTCTTGGATAAGGGAAACGTGGTGGAGGTTCGCGGTGAGCAGATTTTCAACGTATCGGAATACCAATGCGACCAGGTGTTGCGTCAAGCAATCAAGCTCGCAAGTCACGGCCTGCTACTTATCGATGGTGACGCTCCTGAATTCCGCAATATGTTTGAATACCGACTCACAAGCGAGCAGTTGCGTATAAAACTCTCTTCGTTGGTTGCCGAAACTGGCGGACAGGGAGCCTTGGTTATTGCGGAGTGCAACTCACCCCGCCAGACTGTCGCCAATTCACTCACCATCAACGGAATCTACGATTTCGACCACACATTCTTCTTTGACGACTACTCATCGGAGGAGTTGTTCGAGATTTTGAGCCTACGCCTCGGCAAACACAGAGTAAAGTTCACCCCCGAGGCCGAAGCCAAGATGCGAAACTACATAGACCAGCTATGCACCAACAGAACGCTCTCGTTCGCCAATGCCCGCACGATGAAACACCTTGCCCGCACCATATATGAGCAGGTTATTCTGCGCGCAAGCAAGGATGCATCGTCGCCACGCAACAGAGTCACGTTGGAGGACGTAGAAGGATATAATTGGCAGCAACCCAGAAAGATAGGATACTAACGAAATAAAAAACAACAAATGGCTATTAACCAAATCAAATCTATAGGAGTGTTTATCGATGGAGGCTACTACGCCAAAATCGACGATAAATTATACGAAACAAGCGGAATGCGACTCGATGTAAGTAAGCTGACGCATTTCATCCGTTCCATTGTTGCCGAGCAATGTGGTGCCGAGAAGTCAATCTGCCAGGTGGTGGAGAACCACTACTTCAGAGGGCGCTTCCGTGCCTCGGAGGCCAACGCAAAGAAGATACTCTTTGCGGAGCGCAAATTTGAAGACTCGCTCATTGAGAATGATGTGATATTCCACTATAAGCACTTGCGCGAAATCGATGGCAACATCATCGAAAAGGGTATCGACGTGTGGTATGCATTGGAGGCTTACGAGTTGGCGACAATTCGCCAATTCGACTACGTGGTGCTCATCACCGGCGACGCCGACCACGAGATGCTTATCAAAAAGTTGAAGGCGTTGCACATAAATGTGATTCTGCTGACGGGCGATTTTGGCGAATCGTCGGCCACCTCGCGCCTGCTTCGCGACGAGGCAACCCTGCACCTCGACCTCGGCGAAAAATTCCAGCAGCAACCCGAACTCATCGAAAAACTCTGTCGCAAGGGATAAATAGGTATTCAGCAAAGCATTTAACCAAACCTATCACCAAAAAGCGATGAAACCCAAGCGCATAATACTAATCCGTCACGGAGAGTCGGCAGCCAATGTCGACAGATATCTTTTTGGGCAGATTCCCGACTACACCATCGAACTCACCAAGAAAGGATACCAGCAGGCACAGCAGGCAGGTGTCAGGCTCAAGGAGTTGGTTGGCGAGGAGAGCATCTATTTCTATGTGTCACCCTTCTGGCGCACACGTTCCACGTTTGAAAATATCGTAAAAGCAATACCTCGCTCACAGTTTGTGTATAGCGAGGAGCCTCGTCTGCGTGAGCAAGAGTGGGGATATCTGCGTTGCAATGAGGATTTCGACAAGATTTGTCGCGAACGGCGTGAGTATGGCTCATTCTACTACCGCATCCCGGGTGGCGAGTCGGGCACCGACGTATACGACCGCATCGATGATTTGCTGGGTAGTCTGTATCGTGATTTCCGTAGCCAACACTTTCCCGATAACTGCGTCCTGGTAACACACAGTCTAACAATTCGCCTATTTTTGATGCGTTACTACCATTTGACGGTAGAGGAGTTTGAACAGATGCTCTCGCCCGATAATTGCGAGCTGGTCGTAATGACACTGCAAGAGGATGGAAGCTACAAATTAGAGTATGAGATTCGCAAATCGGAATCTACACTGCGCTACTCACGCCCCATCACTCTGCCCGAATAAACCATTCGCCACTACTTAATTGCCTTAAAAGCCTCCACAGCGGCACGCACCTTGCCATATTGGAGCAGCAACTGGCGGGCAAGGTCGTAATCCTCGATACCCGTCTCCTCCATAATCATTCGTGCACCACGATCGACGAGTTTTTTGTTCGTCAGTTCCATATCAACCATACGACTGCCTCGCACGTGGCCCAGGCGAATCATCGTAGCCGTAGAGATCATATTAAGTATCAGTTTCAAGGCCGTAGCCGACTTCATGCGTGTACTACCCGTAACAAACTCGGGGCCCACCACCGTAACGATGGGTATATGGGACTCGGCCGCAAGTGGCGAGCCGTCGTTATTGGTGACGCACGAGGTAAGCATACCAATGGCTCGGGCCTGTTTGATTGCACCAATTACGTAGGGCGTTGTTCCCGACGCTGCAATACCCACAAGGGTGTCTTCTGATGTTGGATTAAACTTGAGTATATCTTGCCAACCCTGCTCCCAGTCGTCCTCGGCGCCCTCGACAGCGGTACGTATAGCGCCATCGCCACCGGCAATGATACCGATAAACTTATCTCTCACACCATAGGTAGGAGGTATCTCCGAAGCATCCACAATACCAAGTCGGCCGCTTGTGCCTGCACCGATGTAAAACACCCTACCTCCGCGCTTCATACGCTCGACAATACCCTCGACCAACACTTCGATTTGCGGAATAGAGCCTCCCACTGCTACGGGCACGGTCATATCCTCGGCATTCATCGCACGAAGCAACTCCTGGGTTGTCATCTGATCCAGATTCTCATATTTTGAGCTCTGTTCTGTTGTTCTCATATAGTGTGATATTTTATAAGTTCTTCAATGGGGTTAGAGATAAATCGCTCGATGCGTATGCCCTCCTGCTCGGCCACACGCTCAAAGACCTCACGCAAGGCATTGCCAAAACCACCCACAACACCTATCGGATAGTGTTCCACATCATACTGACGCAATGAGCGGGTGATAAAGGTTCGGAAATTACCATCGACAAGCCTCTTGATATAAGGATTAGAGTAGTACTCCATAATAAAAGGCGTAAAGCCTCCCAAATATCCCGAGGGCGAGCCCGTCGAACGATATACATTAGCAATGATTGTGGCATAATCACTCTGGTAGCGCGACCTAAAATCGGCGGCTATATCATCAGGTACAAAGCCTTTCAGGAAATCGGCAATGAAGAGTTTGCCGAGCGTAGCGGCACTGCCCTCATCACCCAGGATGAAGCCACTGGAATAGACTCTTTTTACTATCTTTTCGCCATCATATTGGCACGAATTGGAACCCGTACCAAGTATTGCCACAATACCCGGCTTATGGCCACACGCCGCGCGAGCGGCAGCCGTCAAGTCGTCGCAAATCTCCACCTTTTCGCACGAAAGCAGAGTGCAAAACAGGCGCGAGAGCTCCTCCGCAACAGAGTCGGTGACCACACCTGCGGTGTACATATATACCTCGTTGACTGTATACCCTGCCGAAACTATCTTCTTGCAATGGCTACAGATAATATCGCTTATGGCCATCATCGGCATAGTCGAGACGTTGGTGCCTACGGCACGAAACGATGCCATGGCCTCGCCTCTATCGCCTACCACACACCAATCACCCTTAGTGGCTCCACTCTCGATAATCAGTTTCATTACTGCTGCGATTTTTTCAGTCTCTCGACATCCTTATCAAAGAAGAAGAACTTAGCCACAAGCAGCACAACTCCCGCTACAACCCATATTACAGCCAGCGCAGCAATACCACCCGACAGGCCCAACTTGGGGCTCATAAGGCCGAGGATAAGCGGAGCGAGCGAACCCATACCAAAGCCGAACATCTGCAGTACGGCAGAGGACGAAGAGTGGTAGCGTTCCGATATAACGTCGTAGAGAATAGAATATGTATTGGCATCAAAGAATGCACGGAAGAATCCAAAGCCTGCCAGAGCGGCATAGACCACCACCATACTCTGCGAGAGTCCCATCAGCACGATGCAGGGAGCCGCCAACAACAGACCTCCAGCCTGCAGTATAAGGCGGTTCTTACCTCCACCACGACACGCCGCCAACTTATCCGAGAGGCTTCCGGCCACCAGCACACCGACAAATGCCGCTGCGTGGGTCCAGAACATAGAATTGAAACCAGCCGAGGCGGCACTCAACGAGAAGTTCTCCATCAGCACCTTGGGCATCCACGTCAGGTAGCCCGTCAGCACGAAGATAAGCGAGGTAAAGCCAAATATCATACACACTGCCGTAGGCACTCTAAAAATGGCCGACATAGCCTCGAAGAATGAGGGTTTTGCCTCTTTCGCTACGCTCGACTCCGTTGCCTGATGCTTATCTTTAAGGCGCGCAACAAGCACAAATGTGAAGATCACACCCGCAGCACCGAAGATAAGGAAGGAGTATTGCCAGCCTAAAGTATCGGCAATAAGACCTGCGAGAAATCCGCTTGCGATGACTCCTACATAGTAAGCAGTCTGATGGATAGACATCGCTCGGGCACGGGTACGCGTATCGTGATACTCGGCAATGATGGCGGGATAGGTAGGGCCAAATATAGCCTCACCCACGCCCGTAGCCACACTACGCAGCAGAATCATCAGTATGACGGTGTTGGCAAAGCCTGTAAACATAGTTGCCGTGCTAAACAACGCCACGCTGAAGATGATTATCTTCGAGCGGCTCAGACGGTCGGCAAAGTAGCCTGCGAAGGGCACCGTAAGGGCAAAGAATAGGTTAAAGCAGGTCGATATCAAACCCATCGTCACATCGCTCGCACCCAGAAACGCCTGAATGTGAGGCAACACAGTATTGAAGACCTGACGGTCACCCTGATTCAAAAAATAGGCAACCCACAACAGGAAGATTATCTCCCACTTATAGGATTTAGAATTCACATTTACCTTCATAGAGAAAACTTTTATCAAATTTACGAAATTTTCCCTTAATGGCAAAATACAGTAAAGATAAAGAGTGCTATATAAGAGATTGCCTCTATACGATGTCTTTCAAATCCACTCCAGGCAAAGCTACAATAACGGCTTGCAATCACTTCACGCTCACCTTGGGGATATCGCTCCATCGGGTCGTATAGTGCGGCGATTGGTTGTCACTTGAGGTTTTAATCTTACCGCTACCTTGAACGGCCAATTTAATTGTACCCTTGCCAAATGTGGCGTTAATGGTGTCCAAGGCCGAGGTTATCTTGTGCTCACGCTCGATAGCCTCAGTATCTTCAAACAGGGAATGCATAACATCCCCCTCGGCGATAATCTTCGTAGCAATTACTCCGGCCTTTTTATAGCCGTAACCCCTCTTGAAGATTCTTTCTGTTATGCGAACCGCATCGGCAACAATCTTTCGTTGGTCGGCCGTAGGTGTGGAAAACGATATCAAGCCATTTGAGTAAGTCTGCGGAGCCGAGTCCTTGAAGCGGTTAGTATAGGCAAAAACTACTATTTCGGCAGTCACGCTCCTCTGCTTACGTAACTTTTCAGCAAGCGACGAGGCAAAGTTGGCAATCTGCTCCTGCAGTTCCCGAGTATCATATATCTCCGATGAAAAGCTGCGGGATACACAGATGGACTGCTTGGCCTCGAAGCCATCCTCGAACTCAATACAAGGAACGCCTCGAAGTTCCTGCCACGTACGCACGCCCGTTATGCCGAACATTGACTGAACGGCCTTTTCTGACATTTGCGTAAACTCGTAGGCTGTATGTACACCGATGCTATGAAGTTTCGGGGCAGACCTACGACCAATACCCCACACATCTTCGATGGGGAACTTTCTTAACACCTTTTCAATATCTTGGGGTCGGTGCATATAACATCCACCACGCAGTTTGGGATACTGCTTGCAGAGTTTAGATGCGATCTTTGCCAATGTTTTGGTGGGAGCAATACCAACTGATACGGGAATCGAGGTGAGTTTCCAGCACTGGGCCGAGATATGTTTTGCATACGAATCGAAATCGATGTTTGTCATTCCACGCAAATCAAGGAAACACTCATCTATTGAATAAACCTCTACCGATGGAGCATACTCCTCCAGCACCCAACGCACCCGTTGCGACATATCGCCATAGAGAGCCATATTACCCGAAAAGACCGCAACATTATGCTTTGCTATAATATCACGAATTTTGAATAGTGGCGCACCCATCTTTATGCCCATAGCCTTTGCTTCGTTGCTTCGTGCCACAGCGCATCCGTCATTGCTCGACAGAACAATGATAGGCTTGCCCTGCAGGTCGGGGCGGAAGACCCTCTCACACGAGGCGAAGAAGTTATTGCAGTCGGCAAGGGCGAACATCTTTACATCTTTTTAATTACCCAGGTAACAACGCCCCAGATTAGGAAATTGTTATCGGGTGTAACCTCAATGGGTTTATATGCGCTATTATTTTCGTTGGCGGGCATCAGGCGAACACCCTTATCAGAAATCTCCACACGCTTTACGGTGTACTCGCCATCGATGTAGCATATAGCCTTGCAGTTGTTGTAGGGGTCAATGGCACGATCTACGATAAGAATATCTCCCTCGTCCATTCCGCTATCGACCATCGATACTCCATCGACACGAAAAAAGAATGTAGATGCTTTATGCTTAACGAGGAGTTTTATCAAATCCAACTTCTCACGAATATCCTCGGCAGGGCTTGGAAATCCTGCCTTTACTTCACCCATTAGCTCCGTTGCGTAGGAGTTGGAGGTATCTATGCTATGTGGTACAAATTTATCCATCGAAACAAAGATAAGCAAAAATTACGCATATGCACCACCCTGTAGCCGGATGTTTTTGCTTGGCGATTTTGGCATCCGAGAAATTACTCCTATTTTTACGCCATAAAACTGAGAAACTCTTTAGACAATGATTGAAACACTAACCATATTTCAGTGGACTATCCTTGCGCTCACGGCGCTTTGTATCGGTATGTCGAAGACGGGCGTACAGGGTCTGATGTTACTTGCCGTACCCTATATGGCTATGGCATTCGGCGCAAAGGAATCAACAGGCGTAATACTACCTATGCTATGTATGGCTGACATCATAGCCGTAGTCTATTACAAACGCATAGCCGACTGGAAGGTGGTTGCCAAGTTGCTCCCGACGGCCATTCTAGGCTTCTTTGTCGCCATTTTTGTGGATAGGCTGATTCCCTCCAATGAGTTCCGCCAACTGATGGGCTGGACTCTGGCACTGGCGCTGGCCGTAATGATATGGAGCGAGCTCTTCGGCAAGGAGAATCGCTGGATGAAGAGGTGGTGGTACTCGGCACTGTTCGGCCTGCTCGGAGGTTTTACCACGATGATTGGCAATGCCGCAGGACCCGTGCTCTCGGTCTATCTGCTCTCGATGCGAAAGGATAAAATGGAGTATATCGGCATAAACGCTTGGTTTTTCCTTGTGGTGAATCTGCTGAAGGTACCCCTGCAGATTTTCGTGTGGGACAACATATCGTGGGATACTTTCTCGCTCAATCTTGCAATGCTGCCTATCATCGGCATCGGTGCCTGGCTGGGCATCGGCATTATCAAGTTGTTCCCCGAAAAGGCGTTCCGCCGATTTATTCAGATTATCACAATCCTATCGGTTGCAATGATGTTGATTTAGTGCAAAAATTTCTCTTCCCTCTTGACATTTACTATGAGAAAGGGGCGTAAATAATGGCGTAAAAAAGTAAAAACCCCTCTACAAGTGCTTGTAGAAGGGTTTTTTGAGGTCCGAAGCGGATTCGAACCGCTGTAGACGGTTTTGCAGACCGGTGACTAAGCCACTCATCCATCGGACCATTATGTTTTCAAAGGCGAGGTGCACGAGGCATCCCCATCCTTTTCGAGGTGCAAATATACAAAAAAAACTAATTACACCAAAACTTTAGAGCAAGTTTCGTGCTTTTTTCTAAAAATTACCCGTTAAACGTACCCTACCACCTGAAATTAGAGGCAAAAAATTCTCTTTTCTCTCTCGACTCCCCTCCTGCCCGCCATTATCCTAAAGCATAGGCACATCAGACCCCGAAACACCGACCTGCAACATCTTAATTATTTCTTGCCACCAAAAAGACAACTTTAGGCAATAATTATTATTTTTGTAGTACACTATTGATACGATACTATGAAACGTAAAGATTTTCTAAAAATTACCGCCCTAGGCGTTGGTGCCTTTGGCGCAGGCTCACTTCTAACAAATGCCGCGTTGTCGGACTCACCGCAAAAGGTTGAGACTCCGCTCGAGACCGAAGGGTGGCTACAAGAGCCGCCACGCCAGATTCCCATCGTTGCAACGGCCGATGTAGTGGTTGCAGGTGGAGGTCCTGCGGGTATTGCGGCAGCTATCGCAGCGGCAAGAGAGGGTGCTAGCGTCGTGCTCATCGAGCGAGAGTACTTCCTTGGAGGCCTTTGGACCGGCGGTCTGGTGCTTCCCGTGCTGGATACAAGAGCCCTAAATGCCGAGGGGCATATGACAGCCGTTGTGCGCGGCGTGTGGAGCGAGATTTTCGACCGAGCGTTGAATATGGGTATGGTGACGAACTACCCCGAGCGTCCACTTATCGACCCCGAGGCCTGCAAGTATATCCTCGAGCAGATGATCCAGGAGGCTGGCGTTCAGCTTATATACAACAGCCACGCATCACAACTGATAATGAGTGGCGACAGTATTCAGGCCGTCATAGTGGAGACCAAAAGTGGCCGCGTAGCCATTCAGGGCAAGGTGTATGTCGATTGCAGTGGCGATGGCGACCTGATGAACTGGGCTGGCGAGGAGTTCGACATCAGAAAGCACGACATAGGCGTGATGTACCGCATCGGTGGTGCTCACGGGCTCAATGTAGGCACTCCGACACCCATTGCCGGTGTGAAGAATATGTGGATGAGAGGAGAGTCTGAGGAGGATGGTCTAAATGTATTTAACCAAACCCGCCTGGAGTTGCTTATGCGAAAGAGGATGTGGGAACATACCCAGGAGCTCAAGGCTGCGACGGGCCGCGACGATATATTCCTATTAGAGACACCATCGCTGCTCGGCGTTCGCATCACGCGCGTACTCAAGGGCAAGGGCAGGGTTACATTCGAGGGGGCTGTGAGCCGCAAGGAGTATGACGATGTAATCGGATATAGCGGAGCGCAAGATAATGTGGTGTATAACGGCGTAACCTATCGCCACCACGAGCGCCCCATCTGGCAAATTCCGTATAGTGCCCTACTGCCGCAGAGATGCCCCAATCTATTGGTGGCTGGCCGTTGCATCAGCTTCGACGAGGGGCTGAACTACGACGCCCGCGAGGTGGGAACCTGCTTTGTTACGGGTCAGGCCGCAGGCGTAGCCTCGGCTCTTGCCGCAAACCTTCGTAGCTCGGTGCAGGAGGTCAATATCGGCAAGCTGCAGGAGTCACTGCGCAAGCAGAATGTATATCTGTAACATCCATACTGCGATAATCTAACTAAAATTAGTAACTTTACCTCTGCAAAGCTGATTCCTATGCCATTGATGCCGATAAAAGCGATAGCCCTCACGTTTGTTCCTCGCTTGGGAACACGCGCGGCAGTGCATCTATTGGAGTCGTTCGGCTCGGCCGAGGCCATCTATGCTGCATCGGCACAGGAACTCATCCTCCAGGCCGAGTTACGCGAAGACGTAGCACGCTCAATTGTAGCCCAGACAGGCCTTCGTGAGGCAGAACGCGAGGCAGAGTATTGTCTGAAACACAACATCAAAGCCATTGCATCGACCCAAAGCGACTACCCGACACTACTGCGTGAGGCCGACGATTATCCACCTGTGATATACGTGCGAGGCAACGTCGACTCCCTACATAGACGATGTGTAGCCTTTGTCGGCACACGCAAAATATCATCCTACGGGCAGCGTATGTGCAACGAGCTTGTGCAGGGCCTTGCCGAGGCTGTGCCCGATGCCGTGGTGGTGAGTGGCTTGGCCTACGGAGTGGATAGCGCCTGCCATCGTGCAGCACTACAAGCAGGACTTGCTACGGTGGGAGTGGTGGCCAACGCCCTGCCCGACATTACCCCTACGGCGCATCTGCATCTGGCCGAGGATATGATTGCCAATGGAGGCGCCATCGTAAGTGAGTTATCATCTCAAACCAAGCAGAACGGCCGTTTTTACATTCCCCGCAACCGCATCATCGCCGCCCTCGCGGCAGGTACCGTGGTAGTGGAATCGCCCGAGTCGGGAGGCTCGCTCTCAACAGCAGCCTTTGCCGACGGATACAACCGTA
This sequence comes from Alistipes sp., assembly GCA_045630065.1. Classification (GTDB taxonomy): domain Bacteria; phylum Bacteroidota; class Bacteroidia; order Bacteroidales; family Rikenellaceae; genus Alistipes. The sequence goes on along the minus strand of JAZQSN010000002.1, from coordinate 3,879 downwards.
CCTTATTGGCCCTACCTGGGCGTGCAACGGATATCAGCTCACGAGGTTGCAACCTTCTGATTCGCAACCGCAAGGCACAAGCCATACTCTCGGGCGAGGATATTGCACGCGAACTGATGTGGGATATGGGGCTGAACCATATCAACACCCCCACCAAGGAACTACTGCCTCTTACCGATGAGGAGAGTAGCCTGCTGGCGCTCTTCGATAGCGACCCCATAACCATCGACACACTGCTCGCGCGCAGCGGACTCGGCTCAGGGGAACTTTCGCTTTTACTTATGAACCTCGAACTATCGGGTGCCATACGTCAGCTACCCGGTAAGCAATATGAAAAACTGATATGAGCAAACGTAAAACCATAAAAAAGTTGTTAAAAACACTGCAAGGCTTAGGCATAGGCACATTGATAGGTCTGAGCTTCGCCGCATCGTTGTTTGCAGTACCCGAGTTGCGTTCATTTCTCACAAGAGTGATGGACGAGCAGGGATTTATCCTCTTTATGGCCTCGTGGATGGGGGGTATGCTCATATGCGTGGTTGCTTTCTTTGTGCAGATTATCATCCACGAAGCGGGACATCTGGTGTGTGGTCTTCTAACGGGCTTTCGTATGGTCTCGTTCCGCATAGCAAACATCATCCTTGTGCGCCACGATGAGGGGTGGCAACTTGGCCGTTTCAGCATAGCGGGCACAGGCGGGCAGTGCCTTATGGAGCCCAAGATAGAAGATATAAAGGATGCCCACCAAATGCCCTACGCCTGGTATCTGGCGGGTGGATTGATAGCCAATATGGTGGTTGTCATTCTGTCGATTGCAATCCTTTTTATGCACGTTGCGGGAGTTGCAGTGAGTTGCCTATTGGTGATGCTGGCTCTTTCGGGAGCCTACCTCGCCATCACCAACGGCATACCGATGAAGATTGGTGGTGTGGCCAACGATGGTGATAACATACGAATACTAAAACACAACGCACAGGCGCGTCGCCTGCTATGGGTACAACTCAAAGCCAATGCCGTATATACTCGCGGTGCGCGTTTCTGCGATATGCCCGAAGAGTGGTTCTCGCTTCCCAACGATGCCGACCCGAGCGACTACTTCAACGCTACAGTCATTGGTATGCGAGCCTCACGCGAGATAGAACTTCTGAACTTCGAGGCTGCCTATGCCGACCTGCAAAGCCTTCGTGCGGCAGGAAGTCGTCTATTAGAACTCTTGCAGATGGAGACTGCGTGCGAACTATTGCTCCCCGCAATTATGCTACACCGCCCGCGTTATGAGATAGAGGCTTTGATGGATGAGAAGACAGTGCAGTATGCTCGCACATACGCACACTATATGTTGAGCCGCGCCGTAACCATATATGTCTATGAGCGTTTTGTCAAATGCGACAAGATTGCCACCGAGAAGGCCCTGCAACACATCGAGCGTATGGCCTCACGCTACCCCACCAAGGGCGAGCAGCGCAGTTGCTGCGAACTTGTGGCCTACCTAAAGACTCTTAACGACGAAGATTATGCAATTAATTGATACCCACTCTCATCTCTATGCCGAGGAGTTTGACACAGACCGTTCCGAGGCCATCGCTCGAGCACGCGATGGAGGAGTTAGCACACTGCTTCTGCCCGCCATCGACTCGGAGAGCCACGAGCGTATGTTTTCACTTGCCCTCGCCCATTCGGATGTGTGCCATCCGATGATGGGACTGCATCCAACGTCGGTAAACGACAATCCACATTGGCGCGAGGAGCTATCAGCGGTGGAGCACTACCTCAATTCGCCACCACAGGGCATTGAGTTCTGCGCCGTGGGCGAGATTGGATTGGACTACTATTGGTGTCAGGATTTTGTTGCCGAGCAACGCGAGGCCTTCATCACTCAATGCCGTTGGGCCGCCGAGCGCGACCTGCCCGTAGCCATTCACACACGCGCAGCGTGGGATGATATGTGTGAGATTTTGGAGAGCGAGTGCGAGCAAGCACACCTGCGAGGGCAACGTCTACGTGGCGTCCTGCACGCCTACTCCGAGGATGCCTCGACATACCGTCGCCTGAAAGAGTGTGGCGACTGGTTGTTTGGCATAGGCGGCGTGGTTACCTACAAAAAGAGCATCGTGGCCGAGGCCGTAGCAGAGATGGCACTCGAGGATATAATCCTCGAAACTGACTGCCCTTACCTCACGCCCGTACCCTATCGGGGCCGCCGCAACGAGTCGGCATATGTCGGCTACGTGTGCCAAAAGATAGCCCAGATAAAGGGATTGAGCGACGAGGAAGTAGCCCGCGTAACGACAGCGAACGCAAGGAGAATGTTTTTAGAGTAATAACACTATATATATAAGGTAAGATGGAACAAATTATCCGTAAAACTGAGGATGCACGCGCCTCAATACTTATCATCTACACGGGAGGTACCATCGGTATGAAGCCCGACGAAGTGACAGGCGCCCTTGTGCCGTTCGACTTCAGTGGCATCTACGACGAGTTCCCCTCGTTGCGTCGCCTCAATGTTGATATAGCCGTTCACACGATGCCCAAACTCATCGACTCGTCGAACGTGCGCCCATCGGACTGGTGCGCCATAGCCGAGGTAATCCGTAGTCGCTACGAGGCCTACGACGGCTTTGTGATTCTGCACGGCACCGACACTATGTCGTACACCGCCTCAGCACTGAGTTTTATGCTGGAGAATCTTGCTAAGCCTGTGGTATTTACAGGTAGCCAGATACCCATCGGACTACTCCGCACCGACGGTCGCGAGAACCTTATCACCGCCATCGAGGTGGCTGCAGCCAAGATTGGCGACGAGCCGGCTGTGCCCGAGGTGTCCCTACTCTTCCATAGCCGTCTATGCAGAGGTAACCGCACACGCAAGAGTAGCGCCGAGGAGCTGGATGCATTCTCATCACCTAACTACCCCTCGCTGGCCGAGGTGGGTGTGAAAATAGCCTACAACACAGCTGCCATTGCTCGCCCCGCACAGACGAATGAACCTCTGCGCATAGCCACAATGTTGAGCGAGGGTGTGGCCATCATAAAGCTATTCCCCGGCATCGGAGAGTATACGCTGCGAGCAATTCTCTCGGTTGAGGGTCTGCGTGGCGTAGTACTAGAGACCTACGGCGCAGGCAATGCCCCTACGACCGAGTGGTTCCTCGACCTGATGCGTCAAACGGTCGAGCGTGGCGTTATGGTGCTCAACGTTACGCAGTGCGACAACGGCAAGGTGGAGATGCAACTCTACGAGACTGGCCAGCGTCTGCGCTCGGTGGGTGTAATCTCGGCATACGATATGACTACCGAGGCCGCTATCACCAAACTAATGTATGTTTTGGGCAAAAATCTCGATTTGCAGCAGAGTATTGACCTGATGAAGAAACCAATTCGAGGAGAATTTACGTTGTAGGGACTTGCATATAAAAAAAATAATTCCTATATTTCGCAACGTAAACTCTACCAAAACTGCTTTTACCACCCCTAAAAGGGCGGTCGTTTGTGGCGTAACTCGCTAATTAACAACATCTTGCAGTGAGGCAGCAATGCTATACACGGGAAGTGCGCTAATGGGCGTACTAATGCCCGAAATGGCTGTTTGCGGGGTTTACCTACGAAAAAAAAGTGATTTTTTTGTAAGAAATTTTTAACGACATAAAACTATAAACAAAAAGTAACAAAACACTAATTAAAATTTATTAAAACAGTTATGAAAAAAAATCTTATGTTTTTGGCAGTTGCCGTACTTGGCACTGTAAGCGCCTTCGCACAGGGTGCTGAGACTGAGCTCGCAGGTGAGACAATGCACCAGATCTTGATGCAGAAGTTCCTCGAGGGTGGTTGGGGCTGGATGATGCCCGTATTGGTTTGCTTGGTAATCGGTTTGTC
>JAZQSN010000001.1:0-13351 GCA_045630065.1 Alistipes sp. | reverse complement strand
AACTCGACGACCAAACTCTCCGAGTCGGGAGTTATCACCTACACCTTCCCTGCCCAGCAGAATTATGCTGTTGGCTCGGTGGGTCTTGGTGCAAATGTTATGGTTGCCGCAACGCAGAGCGTAGAGGATTACGACCTCACTTTCCGCAATGTGGGCAGCTATCTTCTTGTAAAACTCTATGGCACAGACCAAACCGTGGAGTCTATTGCCATAACCGCAAAGGGTGGCGAAGCGTTGGCGGGCAAGGCCTACATCACCCCTGCATATCGTGATGTCCCGACTACCGAGATGGTCGGCACAACCTCGACTGTAACCCTCAAAAGCGAGAGTGGCGTAACTATTGGCAAGACGGCAGATACTGCAACAGCCTTCTGGATTGTGTTGCCACCATTTACCGCTTCGCAGGGTATCTCCGTTACGGTTAAGGGCTATTACGGTGGTACGCAGACCTACGATGTGGATAGTGAGATTGTATTCAACCGCAACAAATACAAAACATTAACTCGCGAACTAACGCTTCCATCAAACGGCACGGGTATGGGTGTCGGCGGCTGGGGCGACGGCGAAAATGTAGAAGGCGAAATCTAACAAACAACAATTATAAATTAAACTATGATGAAAAAGTTACTCAACTTTTCGATTGTGGCGACGCTACTTGCAGTGACGAGTTGCGTTGCTCCCGACATCGATTTGGAAACTCCAAATCCGAATGTCGATGGTTTGTACAAAGTGCAAATTGAGAACAACATTGACCAACAGAATGCTACTCGTGTTGATGACAGCGGCTTCTGCACAGGCGATGTTGTCGGCCTCTACCTCGTGAACTACGAGGGCGAGCAGCCAGGAAACCTCTTGGTAGAGGATAACCAGGCGGACAATGTGAAGTTTACCTTGGGTGAAGATGGCTCGTGGGTGTCGGAGTATGACATCTACTACAAGGACAACGACACCAAGGTCGATTTCTACGGCTACTATCCTTATGCCACACCAACCTCTATCGAGGAGTACTCGTTTGAGGTGGCGAAGGATCAGCGCACCCCTGCTGAGCACGGCAAGATGGCAGCTTACGAGGCTTCGGATTTCCTCTGGGCGAATGTTCAGGGCGTAACACCTACCGAGTCGAAGATTAAACTGAAATTTAACCACAAGATGTCGTCGGCTCGTGTTCGCTTTATCCAGGGCGAAGGCTGGGAGAGCGAGGCGGAGTTCGCAGCCGTGAAGAAGGAGGTTTTGGTTACCAACACTATCCGCAAATCGACCATCAACCTCGCTACGGGCGTGGTTACCCCTGTGGGCGATGTGCCACTCGACGGCATTATCCCTGTCGAGGATGGCGGCGACTTCCGTGCTATCGTCGTTCCGCAGACGGTTGAGGCGGGCAAGAGTGTCTTGGTGCTTACTATCGATGGCCGCCCACGCCACTACGCTCGTGCCGAGGCTACCGAGTACTTGCCGGGCAAGATTACCAACTTCGATTTGAGCGTGAAGAAGTCTGCCGCTACGGGCGAGTACGAGGTTGAGTTGGTGGGCGTGAGCATCACACCTTGGGAGGCAGATAACGCTTCGCACCAGGACGATGCTCGTGAGTATGTTGTTGTGCATAACCCTGAGGCTGGTCGTTTGGAGAAGACTATGGTTGACCGCTTGGAGATGGATGTTACGGCTATCAAGAACTTGAAACTTACGGGTGAGATTGGTGCTGCCGACTATACCTTTATGAAGGAGAAGATGACCTCGCTTATGCGACTTAACCTCAAAGAGGTAGAGAGTAAGATTGATGGTGTTTATAAGATTCCATTAAGTGCATTCGAGGGTAAAACTACCCTTATCAAGTGCGTACTTCCTGACAAGTTGGAGCGCATTGAGAGCAGTGCATTCTCAAGCACTTCACTCACTGGTACAGTTCAGTTGCCAGAGGGTTTGAAGTATGTTTCTGGTTTTAGCAGCACAAAGATTACAAAAGTTCAGTTCCCTTCTACATTGGAGGAGATTGGTTCAAATGCATTTAGCAGTTGTAAATCGTTGATGTGCGAGATTGCCCTTCCTCACTCATTAAAGCGAATTGAGGGTAGAGCATTCTCTTCATCTGCTATCAAGGGCAACCTCGCTTTGCCAGAGGGTTTGGAGTATATCGGCTCTTCGGCATTTAGCAGTTGTTCTGGTTTGACTGGCTCGTTGACTATTCCAAGCGGTGTTCACATCATCTATTCATCTGCATTCTCGTCTTGTGGTTTTACGGGTAACCTTACTCTGCCAATGGGTTTGACCGAGATTCAGTCGAGTGCATTTAGCGGTACAAAGTTCAAGGGCGAGTTGAATATCCCTTCAACCGTTACAACAATCGGTGGCTCTGCGTTTGCAAATACCGAATTCAACGGCACTCTAATCCTTCCAAAGGAGTTGATTTCGCTTGGCTCGTCTGTATTTAGCGGTTGCTGGCGTTTAAGCGGTATTGTAGAGATTCCTGAGAACATTGTTGCTATTCCATCGCAGTTGTTCTACAATTGTAAGAATATCGAGGGTATCGTACTCCACAAGGATGTCGAGGTTATCGAGTCGCAGGCATTTGCAAACTGTTACTATGTCTCTTCGATTGTCAGCAAGGCTAAGAATGCTCCAACCATTGCGTCTAACTCTTTCAATGGTGTAGCAAAGGATAACTTTACTATCGAAGTACCTGAGGAGTCTATCAAGAAGTATCAGTTTGCATCGGGTTGGAGTGAGTTTAAGCGTTTTGCTGCTCACCGTGAGTTCTCTATCTCGCGCAACTTACTCCGTACACTTAACAAGCAGCACTCAAAGACCTTTGTAATGCGTGCTCCATCGGGTGCAGCGTGGTCGGTTGAGTCCGCGCCAGAGTGGGTAACCGTTACCCCTTCAAGCGGTGTAGGTAAGGTTGATGTAACTATCACCGTAAACGAGATGACCGCTGGCGATGTTGGTACATTCAAGACTGGTACGGTTAATTCCAACGGCACAGTCGTTGAGAGCACCCACGCAGGTCGTGGTGGCGAGGTGGTATTCTTGCTTGATGGTAAGGACTATCGTACCCGTATGACAGTCGAGCAGTACGACTACGAGTATGGTGATGGCGACCTCTACACTCATCAGACCAAGGGTGTAGGTAATGGTGTGAATATCGTGATTATGGGTGACTGCTTCGATGCAAAGGATATTGCCGAGGGTAAATATCTCAAAGCTATGCAGGACGCATACAAATACTTCTTCGATATTGAGCCTTATGTGACATACAAGGACTACTTCAATGTCTATACCGTATTCGGAATGTCAGCCGATAGCGGTATGGGTACGGTCAATACCATCCGTGAGGCTCGCTTCGGCTCACAATACACCTTGAACGAGGGCGTTTCGCCTGACTTTGAGACTGTATTTGCAGGAGCTTGCGTTGCTCCTATCAATGACGATGTAGCAACAACGCTTGTAATCCTCGTCGAGAATAGCAACGAGTATAGCGGTTTGTGCTATATGTGGGGTGATGGCTCGGCAGTGGCTCTTGTGCCTATGAGCAACGACCCTGCACCTTACGACTTCCAAGGTTTGGTACACCACGAGGCTGGTGGTCACGGCTTCGGTAAGTTGGCAGACGAGTATATCTACCACAACGCATTTATTCAGTCTTGCTCTTGCATCTGCTGCGGTCACACTGACGCTATCAACGCAATGAAGTCATATGGTTTCTATGAGAATATCTCGCTTACAGGCGATATGTACAAGGTGCCTTGGTCGCATATGATATTTGATCCGCAGTTCTCGAATACCGTAGATATCTACGAGGGCGCATATATGCACACCCGCGGTGTCTATCGTTCGGAGGCTACTTCGTGTATGAACAACAATATCGCCTACTACAACGCAATCTCGCGTGAGGCGATGGTTAAGCGTATTATGAAGTATGCTGGCGAGCCATACTCGTTCGAGGCGTTCAAGGCGAAGGATGTGGAGTCGTTGCCATCGACCGCAACCTTGTCTTCTCGTGCTTGGGAGGGCGTAGGTGTGAAGGCATCGTCGCAGCGTGACCAGCGTGAGCCTAAATTTATGGGCGAGAAACCAAAGTTTGATAAGAAGAAGTTTTAATGGAGTGAAATAAAACCGTCATTCCGAAGGAGCGCAGCGACTGTGGGAATCTCCCTTATTTTAACATATTAAAGATATAGTGGGAGATTGCCACGAGCCAATGGCTCTCGCAATGACGAATAAAATATAAGAGTATGAAAACAATACATAAATATAGTATAGTATCTGCGTTGGCGCTCCTTGCGGTGGCGTGTCAGCAGGGTGGCGAGGAGCAACTCCTCCCATCGAATGGCGAGATGCAGTTCAATATCGCCACAAGCCGAGTTGCTAATGGAGCATTCGAGGCAGAGGATAAGGTCGGTCTTTATGTTACCGATTATGTCGATGCCGAAACCCCAGCACCACTTCAGGTGTCGGGTAACCGTGCCAACAACGAGGCTATGACCTTCGATGGCGAGAAATGGAATATCGAGCGACCAATCTATTGGAGCGAGGGCAAGAGTGATGTGTATGCCTACTACCCATATACAGCCGAAATCTCGAATGTCGATGAGATGTCCTTCTCGGTGGCTACCGATCAGGACGAGGAGGGTGCATACGAGGCATCTGACCTCCTTTGGGCAAAGGCTGCAGGCGTGTCGCAGTCGGGTGGCTCTGTGTCGCTTGCTATGAAGCACGCAATGAGCCGCTTGGTGGTTAAAATCGTAGCCGGCGAGGATTATGTCGGTTCGCTCCCTGCCGATGCTACCGTACATCTTCACTCTACCGTTACCGATGCTCTTGTTGCTCTTTCGACAGGCTCGGTTGTGAAGAACCCATACGCAGGAGCGAAATCTATCAAGATGCACAATCTCGGTCTTCGCACCTTTGCCGAGGGTGAGGCTGTTGTTTATGAGGCTATCGTTCTTCCGCAGATGCTCGAAACATCGGTGCCACTCTTGGAGATTAACTCGAAGAGCGTATCGTACCTCTTGGAGGACGCATTCAACTTTAAGCCTGGCACATCTTATACCTATACCGCAGTGTTGAACGAATCGACCACCGCTATCAAGGTTGAAATCGGTTGCGAAATCGAGGATTGGAACAATATCGGCGGTGGCTCTGGCGATTCAGGCGAGGGTGAAGGCGGCAATGAGGGCGGTATCGATCTCTCGGGCTACACCGACCTCTCGGCAGAGGGCACTGCAAACTGCTATCTTGTTAAGGCTTCGGGTAACTACAAGTTTAAGGCTGTGCAGGGTAACTCTGATTGGACTGTAGGTAATGTAAAGAAGGTTGAGGTGCTTTGGGAGACCTTTGGTGCTGATGTAATGCCGAATGTGGGCGATTTGATTGCATCGGCAGGCTATCAGAATGGCTATGTCTATTTCTCAACCCCTGCGGAGTTTAAGAATGGTAACGCATCAATTGCAGTTCGCAACTCGAAGGATGTAATTCTTTGGTCTTGGCATATTTGGTGCTCGGAGGAGGGTTGGAACGACCACGTTTATCCAAACAACGCCGGCACAATGATGGATCGTAACCTCGGTGCAACTTCAGCTACTCCAGGCGATGTAGGTGCATTTGGTCTTATGTATCAGTGGGGACGCAAAGACCCATTTATGGGTTCTTGTGCTAAGTCAGGAACAACTCTCGCTGCTTCGACTGGTACTTGGAATACTATTTCTGGTGCTCAAACAATTGACTATGCAGAGGGAAATCCAATGACCTACATTTGCAATCCTGCAGATGATTGGTGTACAGGCTTAGGCTCTGGTAGTGCAATAGGCGATTGGCGTTGGAAGGATACAGAAAAGACCTTGTATGACCCGTGTCCTGTCGGCTATCGTGTCCCAGATGGCAGAAGTGATGGTTTTTGGGCAACAGCTGCTGATGGCTGGAATGAATCAATTATGAAATGGACAGATAGCGGATTTACCTGGACTCTGGCTGACGGAACGACAGCGGCTTGGTATCCCGCTGTCGGTTATCGCACCAGCCGCAGTGGGGCGTTGGGCGACAATGTCGGCTCAAAAGGTTGGTATTGGTCGGCTGCTACTACTACTTCTTTTTCCTACTTCTTGCAATTCCACAGAGGTGGTTTCTACCCAGTATCCTACTACGAAATCCATCGCGCTGAAGGCTGTTCAGTCCGCTGTATGAAAGAGTAAAAAAAATTGTTTAACCCGTAGGGTGAGTCCGCTCACCCTACTTTTGTATTGTATGGTTATGACTAGTACACTTGCAAGCGTAGACAAAACTCTAAAGCAAGGGGATATAGATGTTGATATATTGCGTTGGAGAAAAGGCTTTCCTGGCGAGATGATAAGAATATTTCATCCCGTAGGTCACGGTGCTTTTTATACCGAGAGATTCTATGGTGAGAATAGCAAACCTGTATTTTGCGCTGTTTATGATTGTGGTGGGAAAAACACCAAAACAATCAATGCTTGTATTGAAAATGCATTTGATAAAGGTGACCAAATTGACCAAATTGACATACTCTTTATCTCGCATCTGCATAACGACCATATCAACGGTGTTACAACTTTGTTAAACCATTGCGATGTAAAACGCATTGTTCTTCCAGCATTAGAGGATGATTTAATTGTTGAGGCACTGCTTTATAACTACATCGAAACAGAGGAGTTTGATAATGATGCGAACAAGTTTGTCGAGCAACTACTCATTGGCGATTTTGGGAGTACTCAAATTACCAAAGTAGAAAGTTTTAAGGAGAATAGCAATACTCCTATCTCTGTTGTAGATTCGGAGAGTATTGGAGATAAATTGGCAAGCGGTACAGCAATTGAAGAAAAGAGGATAAATTGGCTATATTATCCAATAAACTTGTCTTCGAGTAATTCGGTGTCAATTATCGAGAAATTAGCAGCAGTTGCAAATGTTTCTTCGTCAAGTTTCTATTTGAATGGTAAACTTGATTATGAGAAGATTCGAGATATAGTAAAGAATATTCATATATCAAAGGTCGCAAAGATATATAAAGGAGTCTTTGGTCGCAATCATAATAGTTATTCGATGCCTGTCGTATCTATGGCGGAGGAGTGCCTATTGGCAAAATGTAAGAGATGGTGTCATAAAGTTGGAGAGATTCCAATGCGATGTTTAACTAACTGCCTATATACGGGCGATTTTGAGGCTAAAAATAAATTTATTGAGTTGCAAAAGGTCTTCGATAAACTTGGCATTGATTATTCCAAAATTGGGATATTGCAAGTTCCGCATCACGGCTCCAAACACAATATGGATGCAGATATGTACAAGAGTGGAAAGATTTGTATTATTTCAGCAGATAGTCGAGATAAAAAGCACCCAGATATGCTTGTTATTCAAAATATTCAACTAAACAACTCTATTCCGATAGTCGTTTCGGAGAATGAGAGTTCTATTCAGCGATTCTTGATACCATTATGTTATGTTTGAGAGTAACACGCTATAACAAATTAACCCTCTATCCACCCACGAGCTCCTCGCCCGTGGGTGTTTTGTATTTATTCGCCTATTAAAAACGGAAAGTATTGGGATAATACATTGAAATAAAGCTACACATATAATTTGTCCGAGAAAGTATGGAATATTGTTTTGTTTCCGAAATGCAGCATTTATAGCGCACTTCGGAAATAAAAGCACACCCCAAAACCAATGTTACATAAAATGTATTTACACTTTTTGTAATAACAATTTGTGTAATTACACATTTTGTATTGTATTTGCTGCAAAGAAACTAAAAACAGGCACTATGGAAACTCCTTTTATCTTTGGAAAAATCGCGACTGAGAAGAATTTTACGGACAGAGAGGTGGAAACAACCAACTTGGTTTGGAATTTCGTGTCGCTTAGCAATACAATCATTATCTCGCCCCGTGGTTGGGGCAAGAGCTCGCTTGTAAACAAAGCTGCAAAGTTGGCAATGGAGCAGGATGACAAGTTGCGTATATGTCATATAGACCTCTTTAATGTGCGCAATGAGGAGCACTTCTATTCGTTGCTTGCGCAGAAGGTTATTGCTGCGACATCGACTAAATGGGAGGAGGCCGTAGAGAACGCAAAAAGCTTTTTCTCGCACCTTGTGCCAAAGATTTCTATTGGCACTGATCCTACAAATGAGGTGGCAATTGATTTCGATTGGGAGGATGTAAAGCGCAATCCAGACGAGGTGCTTGACCTTGCCGAGAAAATTGCACAGAAGAAGGGACTCAAAATTGTGATTTGCGTTGATGAGTTCCAGAATATTGCCGAGTTTGCCGATCCTGACTATTTCCAGAAGAAGTTGCGCTCACATTGGCAGCAGCACCAGAGCGTTGCATATTGCCTTTACGGCAGCAAGCGCCATATGATGTTGGAGGTATTCACTCACTCGTCCAAACCATTCTATAAGTTTGGCAACCTGATGTTCCTTGACAAGATTGAAACGCCATATCTTGTAGAGTTCTTCAATAGCCGCTTTGAGGATACTGGCAAGCATATTAATGAGGATGCAGCCCACTTAATCGCAGAACTTGTAGACAACCATCCCTATTACGCACAGCAGCTTGCACAGCAGTCGTGGTTAAGGACAAAGGATGTGTGTACTATTGAAATTGTCCGCGAGGCACACGCCGCACTTGTAGAACAATTGAGTTTGTTGTTTGTAACGATTACCGAGACCTTGACAACGCAGCAACTGAACTACCTTAAAGCCCTTATTGCAGGCGAGAAGGCAATTAGTTCAACCGATGTGATGCACCGCTACCAAATATCATCTCCGACATCTGTGGCTCGCTCAAAGGCAGCTCTAATCAAGAATGATATTTTGGACAACAAGGCTGGCGAGATTTCGTTCCAGGATCCGATTTATGCCTACTGGTTGAAGACGGAGTATTTTGCAAAATAATAATTTAAAATAAATCATAATGAAGATAATATCAAATCAAGAATATGATGATTTAATGGCTTTTATGAAACCCAAATTACAATCATTATGGGAGCATGAAAATAATGAACGAGAAAAACAAGGTAGAGATGCTCTTAATATGTTTCAATTTGGATTCTCCATATTGGATATTAATCATTATCTCATTGATGATGAATGTGATTTTTATTTAGTTTTTAATGGTAGTTTCTTAAGAATGATTTATGATACATTGCTTAATGCTTCCAAAGAACACCCTGAAAAATTTGGAACAGGAGATGCCAACGATGTCATAGATGCTTTGTATGATGTAAGTGGATTTTATGGCTTTGGAGATAAAGAAAGGTATATAGAGTTTTTATCGGATCATGCATGCTGTTATATCATTTATAGAAATAATAAAGAATTTGATAATGATATATTAAGAATAGATTTATTTCGCCATGTAATGCCTAATAAGAAAGATAATAGCAAGCTAGATTTTGTTGGTGGACTAATGCATACCCTCAAGCATTTTTCTATTGAAGACCAAAATTTATCCACAGGAAAAGATATTTACAATGTATTTGACATTCATCATATTGTGTATTTAATAGGAATGGTATTTAGATTAAGAGAAGGTGAAGGTAGCAAATATGAAGCAATACAAAAATTGGCTAACGCAAATATGTTTGCATCTTTTTATAAAGAGGTTATTTCTGGCGTATTCTTTTTAAATAGTTATTATAAGAAGAGATCAGTATAAGTACCACACTTCTTCAATTATCAGTCAGCATATAGTCTTGAAATCTCATTTATTTCAAGACTTTTTTGTAATGTTGTAGTATGATTATCGCAATAGTAAAAAAATTGTTAAACTATAATACTTCACTATATTCCTTAATAAAGATGTTTGAATAAAAATTTTTCTTAACTTTGCTAAAAATAAAGTATTGTTATGCAGGATAATGTGAAGGAGTTGACTCTATTTGACAACTACGATTTTATAGAGAGAATCGAAACCCTGATGAATGGTTATGAATCGGCAGAGGTTGAATTTAAGTCGGCAAAAGGAGGTTTCCCCAGAAGTTTGTGGGAGACCTACTCGGCCTTTGCCAATACACAGGGAGGTGTCATTGTTTTGGGTGTCAAAGAGCGAGATGGACGATTTACTCTTGATGGTCTTACTCTTGAGCAGGTGCGTAAATACAAAAAGGAGTTTTGGGATAATGTAAACAATAAGGCTCATTGTAGTGCAAATATCCTTCGTGACGAAGATGTGCAGGATGGTGAGTATGACGGTAGCTATGTTTTGGTATTCAATGTTCCTCGTGCTCCTCGTAGTAAGATTCCGGTGTATCTACACAATAATCCCGACAATACTTTTAAGCGAAATCACGAAGGCGATTATCGTTGCGATGCAAGTGAGGTTAGACGTATGTTTGCGGATGCTGATATCGAGGATAACCCACGTGATTATAAAATTTTGCCAGAGTTTACTATTGAACGAGATATTGACAAAGTGACGCTTGAGCAGTATCGTCGTATGGTGGCAACAAAACGTCCAGACCATCCATGGTTATTGCTTGACGATAAGAATCTTTTGATAAAGTTAAAAGGTTATCGTGAAGATAGGCGTGAAAACATTGAAGGCTTAACACTTGCAGGTTTATTAATGTTTGGTAAGGCTGATAGTATTACAGATGTTTATGCTTGCCCTCAATATTTCCCTGACTATCGTGAGTATTTTAGTACCGATCCCAATGACCGTTGGACGGATCGTATTTATCCTGATGGCACTTGGGAGGCCAACCTGTTCCAATTCTATTACAGGGTTTATCCAAAGTTGGCGGCAGTGTTACCCAAACCGTTTGCTTTGAAAGATGGTGTAAGAGAGGATGAAACCCCGACCCATATCGCGTTGCGTGAGGCATTTATCAATGCTTTGGTACATTGTGATTATTCTGTGGATTCTAATATTACAATTGAATTACACAAGGATTGTTATATATTCTCAAATCCTGGCTCTTTATTGTTGCCTATATCGAAATATTATCAAGGAGGCAATAGCGTATGCCGCAATAAGGCGTTGCAAACAATGTTTATGTTATTGGGTTCTGCCGAGAAAGCTGGTAGTGGTGCAGATAAAATTATTCAGGGTTGGAAAACTGCAAATTATCGCAATCCCCGCATAGAAGAGATCACACAGCCTGATAAGGTTGTGCTTATGTTGCCACTTGTAAGTTTATTGTCAGATGAGGTTACAACATATCTCAAATCGTTGTTTGGCGAGGATATAACCACTATTGACCACGATAAATTAATGACCTTGGCAACTTGTTGTAGTGAGGGTGAGATTACAAATTATCGATTGCAATGTATCTTAAATAAACACAGTGCAGATATTACTAAGCTGCTCAAGGAGTTGTGCGACCATCAGTATCTTGTTTCGTTTGGAGTAGGCAGAGGTACACGATATAAAATTAATGTTGATTACACAAATGTTGCAAGTAGTGTTGCAAGTAGTGTTGCAAGCAATGTTGCAAGTTCAAAGAGAACTAGATTATCAAGAGCTGATATGGAGCAAAGGATTTTAGAGGCTTGTGCAGAGTTTCAGACTCTTGGAGATATCGCATTAAAGGTCGGTAGGGATGCTCGTTACTTAAACAACCATTATATCCCTACAATGGTTGAGAAAGGTATGTTGGATAGAAAATATCCAGAAAGTCCCAAACACCCCGACCAACAATATCGAGTAAAGAAGTTAGAATAACAACTACAAGCATCCGAGTTTATAATTGCTCGGATGCTTGCTTTTATTACACCTCAATAAACTTTCTGCCATCGAAACCACCGAGATTTTCACGGTAATAGACATATCCGAGCTGGTTGCAGACAATGCGAGTATTGCCGATTGTTGCATCTATATTGGCGTGCGAGTGTCCAAATATCCACACATCGATACGGCTATCAGCAATGAAGTCGCCCAGCTCCGTAGCGAAGGCACTATTTAGCAAGTTGCCCTTATGCTCCGGTGCAACGACGGCCATTGTAGGCAGATGATGAGTTACTACCACGATACGCTCGGCGGTGCTATCCGCAACACTGCGTTTGATAAAGTCTAGACACTTCTCGTGCACGGCATTAAAGTCGGCAGGTGTAAAGCGACGACTATTGTACAGAATCTGCCGAAAATCATTCATCCCTCGATGCACAAAATACTCATCCTCGGGGCGAATGTGCGACCAAAGAGTCGAGAGAATGAAATCGACATTGTCAATCCTCACAACCTTGTTCTGGTGGTAATGCACATTAGGCAAAATCTTATGGCTCCAACTATCACCATAGGCTAATACATCGCCATTACCATAAAACTCGTGGTTGCCGGGCACCAACAACACCTCACGGTAATTTGCCGATGCCCACTTCCAGAACTTCAGATTTGGCAGCGTTCTATCGCGAAGGTAACCAGTATCACCCGCAAAGACCAGAACATCGCCAGTAACCTCAAACGGCATACTCTTTATAAATCTCGAATTATCCGACAACTCCAAATGTATGTCGGATGCAAATTGTATTTTCATAAAACTTATCCTCCTTATCTTTTACTCTGTTCTACTTGCTTTTCTATTATTCGCCTTACCTGTTCAAATGAGACAGGTGTAAAGTTGTTATTATCCACTCCAACATCATATTGTGTCGGGAATAGCATATGTAATCTAGGTGCATCTATGCCGGTGGTTTGCTTGCTGGTGTGCACATGACCGAATAGTTGCCAAGTATCTCGATATGCCCCACCATAACACAAGAAGGGGCAGTGGTTGAGATATATCTTCTGCTTGCCTACCTCAATATGCATCTGCATCGCGATATGCTCAAATCGGCTATAATATCCTTGTCTCAAATTCTTGATATCGTGGTTTCCGACAATCAAATATATCTTGCCGTTGAGCCTATTAAGGATATTAGTCCATTCCGCCGAGCCTCCTAGACAAAAGTCGCCGAGATGAAACACAATATCGTCAGGGCCGACTACGCTATTCCAGTTGGCTATGAGTGTTTCGTTCATAACCTCCACATTCTTAAATGGCCTACCACAGAAGTTGATAATATTGGCGTGGTAGAAGTGAGTGTCGGATGTAAAGAACACCCTATCTCCGTCAAATTTGTAATTCATAATTTCATTGTTTACCGCATCACTGCGTTGTTAATAAAAGTTTGTTATTGCCATTGGACGGAATTGATGGAGAGGTTAAACATCACCAATGGGTATAAACAAAAATCGTTGAAAAGTGAGGAACTTTCCAACGATTCTTATCTATTCTCTTAACTCGGATATCTGCATCTATAATATCCGTGTTCGAGTATGTTTCTGTTGGATAGTATCTCCGATAGAATCTGCGGTTTTAACGCTTGAAATAGGCGCACACAGAACACCTTCAAAGC